>JAFTPY010000398.1 GCA_017463035.1 Lachnospiraceae bacterium | reverse complement strand
ATCAAAGTATTCTCCTAATCCTCTATATTCAAGGATTGTGCTAATTCTATCACATTTGTTATCTGTTATCATTCCAACAAAATATCTTCCCTTTAATTCTTTTACCAAAGTAATCATCTTTTCATCAAGACGAGTCGCTCTAAAAGAATCAATTAAGATATCATAATCAATATTTTGTCCTAAGGATTTGCAAAAGTCTTGCCATATTTCTAAATGTGTCGTTTCTCCTAACAGTAACTGTTTATTATATTTATAATAGCACGCTTTCACATCTTCTAATGGAATGCCACAAATATCGGAAAGATAATTTGTTATTGATGTTGAACCCGTTTTATCTATTGTTAAAACCCCATCAAAATCAAACAACACCGCTTTTATCACAATACAGTCCTCCGTAAACTTCAAATTTTCCGTCCCACCCCCATTATACCTCATTTTCCCAAACGACACAATTTCAAAACTCTTTTTCTTATACAAACTACAGAGTTCACCACTCCCCCTCTGCGCAGCGGATACTTATCCTCACAGGACGTATACAGAAACAGAATGGGCTGTCGCATAAAAGGTGTAATCCCTTTTCCAATTTTGTTCTTCCGGAAAGACAGTCCTGACAAAATAGGAAAAGGGGCATGTCACTTTCAGCGACAGCCCCTTACTTTTCTGTATCTACTGTGCGTCCTTAGCTCCAACCTCGGTCAGTGCCTTTACCATGCCTGCCATTCCCTGAATCTCGGACGGAATGATAATCTTCGTTGCCTTACCGTCAGCAGCCTTCTCAAATGCCTCCAGGCTCTTTAACTGGATAACCTGTGCATTCGGAGCCGCCTCATTTAAGAAACGGATACCGTCGGCATTTGCCTGCTGTACGCGGAGAATTGCTTCCGCCTGACCTTCCGCCTCACGAATCATAGCTTCCTTTCTAGCCTCTGCACGAAGAATTGCTGCTTCCTTCTCTGCTTCTGCCTCGAGGATTGCAGACTCCTTCTTACCTTCCGCAACAAGGACAGTGGACTTCTTCTCACCCTCTGCAATAAGGATGGCCTCACGACGCTCACGCTCTGCCTTCATCTGCTTCTCCATGGCATCCTGAATTGCTGCCGGCGGAATGATGTTCTTTAACTCAACGCGGTTTACCTTAATACCCCACGGGTCCGTTGCCACGTCAAGAGATGCTCTCATCTTGGTATTGATGGTCTCACGGGAGGTGAGGGTTTCATCAAGTTCCAAATCACCGATAATGTTACGAAGAGTGGTAGCGGTCAGGTTCTCGATTGCCATAATCGGATTCTCCACACCGTATGCAAACAGCTTCGGGTCGGTAATCTGATAGAATACTACGGTATCGATACGCATGGTAACGTTATCCTTTGTAATAACCGGCTGCGGTGCGAAATCTACAACCTGCTCCTTTAACATGACTCTCTTCGCAATACGGTCAATGAGCGGCAGCTTTAAGTGAATACCTACAGACCAGGTAGCCTGATAACCGCCGAGACGCTCCACAACATACGCCTGCGCCTGCGGTACAATTTTAACACAGGACGCAATAATAATTAAAAAAACCACAAATAATGCAACAATTGCAAACCAAGTTTCCGGACCCATATTTCCTCCTTCTTTGCCCTCCTTAGGGCACCCTTATAATATTATTCTGTTACCTTTTCCACGATTACCTTGACACCGTCCACCGCGCAAACCCTGACACGGACTCCGGCTTCAATCACCGTTTCGTCTTTACTCCTAGCCGTCCATTCCAGACCGTTTAACAAAACCGTACCGGTTCCGTTAAAGTTATCGATAATCTCCGTCACCTTACACTGTTCCCCGATCAGACCGTCTACATTCGTTTTGGTACGCTTACTGTTGTAAAACTTTTTTGCAATCGGTCTCGTAAAGAACAGCAGCAACAAAGACACCGCTAAAAAGACAATGACCTGAACCAGCAAACTGTCTGTTGCCATTGCTACGAAAAACGTAACAAGTGCACCTCCCGCAAACCAGATGGTAACCAGTCCCAAGGTCGCAATCTCAACCAAAAGACAAAGAGCAAGAATAATCAACCATACAATTTCCGGCATAAGAATCCTCCTTTCCCTAATGCGAGTGAAAAACTCTTTACCGACAGTATAGCGTATTTTTCCTGCTCTTGCAAGTTTCGTCGTAAAAATTTTAAAAAAACTTAAAGATTTATAACTTTTCTCCGCCTGTTTCCTTTACTGCCATAATAATGCGAAGATTGCCGTTTCTGCAACGAAGCTCATCCATAAACTTCTTCTCGTTGGCATCCTTCTTCATCTGCACCGAATAGGTAAGTTCATACAGAGTTCCCATATTGGTGGTCTTTACCTTTTCCAATCTTGCTCCCGTTGTATACTCCTTGAACAAATCATCAAAGGCTCCGGCATAATTCATATCCTCTGGAATCATGATACGGAGCTGCTTTGTGGTATCCTTAAAGCATACGGCAACCACCTTGAAACAAATCACCACAATAACACCCAACACCAGCAACACACAGAATGCCAGGGTAATATAACCGAGACCGCAGGAAAGTCCCGCTGCCATCGCCATAAATACCAAAGAAATATCCTTTGATTCTCCCGGTACACTACGGAATTTTACAAGTGCAAATACACCCGCAATGGAAAAGGCCCGCGCCACGTTACTGCCTACCAGCGTAATAACAAGCGCTACCACAGCCGGAAGAATCAGCATACTTACAATAAAGCTTAAAGAGCGTCTGCTCTTCTCCGTAATCAATATGTACACTGCGGCAATCAAAATACCCACAACTACCGCCGCCAACATATAAGACAATGTAGTCCCCAAACTGATTGTTTCTGCCTGTTCCGTAACACCAAATAACTTCTCTAACATATAAATTCCCTTTCTTCTCTATTGTATTATTTATTCCTCAAACAAGGTATCCTCCGGTATACTCTCCTCCGTAACCGCAGCCTCGTCTTCTTCTCTTTCTTCAAGTCCCAACATATACCGTGTATACTCCGTACCGTATTTGGAAAAGGATTCCGGATAAATTCGGAACTCCGAAAGAATCTTTGTCATCCAGAGCGGCATGGCATTTTCAATCTTAACCTCCATAATCCACTCATCCTCGGCTAACAACTTATCTCCGTAGATGCCGTAATGCAATCCCAAATCATACCGTCTGGTAGTAATATTCCGGTCAAAGGTAATACGAAACTCCTTATTCTCCTTTCCGAACATTGCCACTCTGTCATAGGACAAGAACAAAGCAGGCTTAAGCTCCATATTCATCCTCTTTAGAAAATACTGAAGTTCCCGAAGCACCTGGGCATTCATATACGTCTGCTGCTTCGGCAGTTCTCCCGATTCCACAAAAGAATATGCTTCCGCCAGTCTAAGCTTCGTACGACGTTTATTTACCTTTTTCTTGAATTTCTTTTTAATCTCAAGAAACACCTTATCCTCCGGCGTTACCACCCCATAACTTCGCAGTCTCAGTT
>JAFTPY010000397.1 GCA_017463035.1 Lachnospiraceae bacterium | reverse complement strand
CTAAGGGTCTTCTTTACCGCCTTGGTGTTGTGTTTACGGCGTTATGCAGCTAAGTCAAGGGAGACAAGGGCAAGAGTGGCTCCTTCCGGTACGGTGATATCGGACGGAAGGGAGGCCTTCGGAAGGTCTTTCGAGGTGTACTCCGAGACACAAAGTCCAAGGGCATCTACAGCCATGGCGTAGGTTTCTTCTAAAGTTTCTCCCTGGGTGAAGCATTCCGGAAAATCCGGGAAGGATACCCAGAAGCCGCCCTCCGGGGCGGTATGAAATAACGCAAAGTAGAAAAGAGTGTTCATAAAGTTTCCTCCTTGTATTGTGGGCTATTTTAATCCTGCTTGGCGTAAAATAGCATGTTCCAGGCCTTTCTTTAAATCCTTGCAGTGGAGAGGAACAATAACTTGAACGCCGGTTTCAGAATTGATTAGTTTTACATGAGAACCGTTTTGACTAACAATGGCAAAGTGATTTTTCTGCAAGAGAGAAATCGTTTTCTTTGGTGTAAGTGGCAATTGTAATAATTCTCCTTCTGTATTATAATTTTATAATAATACGTAATAATACGTATGTCAAGAGGGGAATTGATAGGAGGAAAATATGGGAATGAACGTATGTAATATTAGAATATTGCCTGTTGAAGCGAGAATAGAGGCTTCTGAATGTGGATGGCATGTGGTAGAAAGCTCTAATCTTACGGAAGAAGATTTAATTAATTATCTTGTAGAGTGTAATATAGATATTTTGGAACGAGAGAATAGAATGGCAAAGTCGGGAAAGAGCTATTTGATTAATAAAGGAATAGAGATGTTGGTTGGGGTTAACGATTCGTATATTAATGTAATTGAGTTCCGTATCAGTTTGTCATGGATAGAAGAAGGCTTAAGTGAATGTTTTGAAGTATTAAAGACGATTGATACCTACATGCCGATTATGGATTGGCGATATGATTTCGGTGAAAAACTAACGGATTTAAGCGTATTTGTAAATAACCACATGGAATTCATTAAGGAAAAGAAAATATTATTTGATAAAGGATATTCTGAGATTAGAGGAATGCGCTTGTTAGAGTCTGAAATTCATGAATGTTATGCGAAAAGAAATCGTAGGGTATTTAAGTTTAAAAGAAGACTAGCAAGCTATAGGAAGATTAATATGAGGTAATTTGTTTGTAGAGGGAGATGACAAAATGGAAAATTACTTATTTCACGGTTCTTTTGCTTCCGGCATTGAGACGTTACATGCAAACTCGAAGCTGCACGAAACCGAAGACACGAAGGTGGTATATTTGACGGCGAATCCGGTCTATGCCCTTTTTTATATTTGGGATGCGATACATAATAAGAGAACCGGAAAGTATGTGACCTGTTTTATAAAGAACGGGAAGGTATATTATGAGGAGCAGTTCCCGGACCAGTTAAAGTCCTTTTATCAGGGGGTGTCCGGCTATTTGTATTGCATTCATCATACGGAAGACTTTGCCCGAGTAGAGGGCTGGGAGGATATGTGGTATAGCCGGAAAGAGGCTGAAATTGCGGAGGTACGGTTTATTCCGGATGTGTACGAGGAACTGATGAAGTACGAGAGGGAAGGAAAACTGGAAGTCATTTCCTTTGAAAAGGTGGCGACCGAACGGATTCGGGACTTATATGAATATATGGCGAAGAAACTGGTCAACAACGGTATCGTTAAACAGCCGGATTGTGAGGAGGCAGTGTTCTATCAGACCTATTTTGCACCGGTGTGGAGGATGGCGCAGGAGAGAGTGGAAAAGGTTGATGAAGACGAATAGGATAAGATATAAAAGGTTCGTATACAACCTCCGGTTGAGGAAAACACAATCCGTTTGTTCGCTTCTGATTCCGGTAAAGGAATGCTACACTGAATTCATCAAAAGCAGAAAGGAGTCATACCTATGACAATGAATGAAAACATTAAAACGCTTCGTTTGCAGAAGCGTTTGTCTCAGGAAGCACTTGGTGAATTGTTAGGTGTATCGGCACAGGCGGTATCAAAGTGGGAGCAGGGGCTTACCTCTCCGGATATTTCCTTGTTGCCGGCATTAGCGGAGTGTTTCGGGGTAACCATTGATAGCTTGTTTCAAGGGGTGCCGAAAAGAAAATATCCCGGATATGAGACAGACAGATGTGAACTTATGGTCATCTATGAAGCTGAGAACGGAACGGATGAGGACTTCAGGCGTGCGGAGGAAGCATATCGTGAAGTGATTATGACAGGAAAAGCGAACATACAAGATTATCTGGACTATGCCGCACTTCACAGAATACGGATGTATAAAGACCGAGAGCTTGCCATGCGCTATTACAGACGGGCGTTGGAAGAGGGAAAGGAACAACGTGGTGGCTACTGGCTTGCCGCTCATCGTGACCTTGTGCAATACTTGCTTTCTCTCGGACGTACGGAGGATGCCGTTGCCGAAAGTAAACAATGGTGTGAAGAGGAGCCGAATGCCCGTTGGGCCCACGTATACCATTCTCAGGCTCTGGAAGGAGCCGGTCGGTTAGAGGAGGCATGGAAAGAAATAGAAATTGCGCTTGCGGCCCCGGATGAAGAATGGGGAGAGGAATGGGTATACGAAGATGCAGGGAACGTATGTGCCAAGCTGGGACGCTATGAGGAAGCTATTTCCTATTGGGATAAGGTTCCAAAGGATTCTAGCATTTCTCATTTGTATTCTAAGGCGGAAATGTATGCGTCTATGGGGGAGAAGGAAAAGGCTATTAAGCAGTTTGAAGAAATCCTTGTCTGGTTGGAGGAACACGGATTTAATATGGAATTGGAGAGTGTCTATCCGCTGCAGAGAATCGAACAAATCAAGAATTCGTAACGGAAAATGGTTTCTAATATCAAATAAAAACAGAACGTAGAACTCCCGAAGCATGATGTTGCATCGGGAGTTCCGCATTTATATTCATGAAAAACGTTTACTCATCCGTACATCTTGTCCGGTACTCCGACGGTGTGCAATGATTTTTCTTTTTGAAGGCCCGGTTAAAGGCGCAGATACTGCCGAAGCCGGCCTGATAGGCAATGTCCGTAATCGCTTTATCCGGAATCAGCAAAAGCCGCTCCGCTGATTTTAGTCTTTGCAAACACAAATAGTCAAAAAAGGTCTGCCCGGAAAACTCTTTGAATACTCTGGCAAAATGATACTTGGAAAATCCAGCGATTTCCGCTGCTCTTTCCAACGGGATGTCCTCTGTATAGTGTTGATTGATATAGAAAAACACCATATTCAAACGGTCCATAACGCTTTTTTCGTACAGCTTCGGCATACTGGAAGTCAACAGAGGATGATTTTCCTGATATTCCACATGAAAATCAATCATTTTTGAAAAAATCATCAGCTCCCGCAGACTGCTTTGACGGTAGTAATCCTCGAACATCCGGTACAGCAGTTCCATTTCCTTTTTGTAAACGGCATCCGTAGGCCGGATCAGAACCGGCTGTGAAAATGTGGAATTCAGATAAGGAAAGCCGCTGATGGGCTGTAATACGGACAAATTAAACAGGAACACCAGCCGGACGCCGTCTTCGATACAAATCAGGTCATGCAGTTCTCCGTCCGGAATAACGAAAATTTCTCCCGGATTTAAAATGTACTCCTGCTGCTTGACATGTACCATCATCCGGTTCTCGATGGGAACTATAATTTCCGTAGAAGCATGCCAATGATTCTCATAATCTCTTGATTCCTTATTTACCCAAAAACGAAAGCTGGAGTTGGGCGGAAAATTTACCGGCTCGTACTCACCGGTCACGGTTCTTCTGATATATTCTCTATCCTGCATGGTGCGAAAATTTGCAACGATTTCCTGCGTAAAATAAGGTATTTCCGATTGGTTCAAAGTTAAGTCCTCCCGTATATCGAATCTTGTGGTGGTGAATTGTTCGAATTTGGTACATTTGCATAATACGCACAGGGGTTTATTAGGAAAAATGTACTATTTCATTGTATCACAGACCTGTTTTCCTTGCAAGATACATCTTTTCGTAGCAATATCCGACATATGATTCAGCAATATGCGACAGGCAAATGTAAGCACTTACATAATATAATAAAACAGATGAAAATGGAAGGATGGTAGTGGCTATGAAGAAACAGAAAAGCACAGCTGATGTTGTTGTACCTAAAAAGAAAGTCGGCTTTAAAACCTACATGAAGAAGTACTGGCAGCTTTATGTTATGTTACTTTTTCCGTTGTTGTATTTGGGAATATTCAAATACACACCGATGTCGTATATTCAGATTGCATTTAAAAAGTACAAAATTAACAAGAGTATTTGGGAAATGCCTTGGGCCGATAACTTCGGCTTTGAATACTTTATCGATGCATTTTCCAATCCGGATTTTTTGGATGCGCTGCGTAATACTATTTTGCTGAATCTTTTGGATTTGGTGATCGGATTCTCCATTCCGATTATTTTCGCATTGATTTTGAACGAACTTGTATTTAAGCGTTTCAAGCGTGTGGTTCAGACTATCGCATATATGCCGCACTTCCTTTCCTGGGTTATTATTTGCGGATTGGCATTGCAGATGTTTGCACCGAGCAACGGTCTTGTAAATATGTTCCTGAACAACATGGGAATGGAAACCGTTCATTTTCTGGATGAACCGATACATTGGATATTTACATACATATTCTTAGGTATTTGGCAGAGCTTCGGTTGGAATTCCATTGTTTATCTTGCGGCTATCGCAGGTATTAATCCTGAGTTGTACGAAGCTGCGGAAGTAGACGGTGCAGGAAGATGGCGTAAGATTTGGCATGTAACATTGCCGGGCATTAAGTCTACCATTGTTATCCTGTTGATTATGAATCTGGGTAACATTCTGGGCAGTGGCTTTGACCGTCCGTTTGCGTTACAGAACAACCTGGTTATGGATGTGGCGGAAGTATTATCGACCTTTGTATATAAAAACGGTATTTTGGGTCTCAAGTTCTCTCTTACCACGGCAATCGGCTTCTTCCAGTCAATCGTTTGTGTGTTCTTCCTGTTGCTTGCAAACTGGATTTCACGCAAAATGGGCGAACGTGGTATTTGGTAGTATAGGAGGGTAAGAGATGAAGAGTAAATCAAAAAAATTAAAAATCGGCGATTGGATTTTTGTAGTCATCTGTGTACTGGTAAGTGTTATCTGCCTGTTGCCTATGCTGAACCTTTTGGCACGTTCCTTAAGTTCGACAGATGCACTCATTAAGCGTGAAGTTTACTTGTGGCCGAAAGGCTGGAATCTGGATTCCTACAAGATGGTTCTGACGGATATGAAATACATTTGGTCCTTTTGGTGGACGGTTATCCTGACCTTTGTTTGTACGCTTGTATCCCTTGCTATGACCACCTTGTGTGCATACCCGTTGATTTTTGAAAACCTGAAAGGACGTAAGGTAATCAATGTCCTGATTACCATTACCATGTTTTTCAATGCGGGTGCCATTCCGAATTATTTGTTGTTGCAAAAGTTACACCTTTTGGATAATCCGTTGGTTTTGATAATCCCGAGTTGTTTAAGCGTATACAACATGATTATTATGAGAAGCTTCTTTTACGGGATTCCGGACAGTATCAGAGAAGCAGCCCAGATAGACGGTGCAAGTCATTTCTCCATCTTATGGAAGATATATATTCCGTTGTCCAAGCCGGTATTTGCTACCTTGGCATTGTTCTATGCGGTAGGACGTTGGAACGGCTATTCCGATGCGTTGATGTACCTTTCTATAAAGAAGCAGGAATTTTATCCGTTGCAGTTATTCTTATATAACATTTTGCACAGTGTAAACAGTGTGGACGTTGCGGCACAGGAGGGCTTTTCCTCCCCAGGGCTTTCCGAGTCCTTAAAGGCGGCCATCGTAATGTTTTCCACGATTCCGATTTTATGTATTTACCCTTGGTTACAGAAGTATTTTATTCACGGTGTAACCTTGGGCGGTGTAAAGGAATAATTGGGTTGATGCAGGACAATCCATTCATTCAAATAAAAACTATATAACGGAGGACTAATAATGAAAAAGAAAATTTTAGCAGCTCTGCTTGCTTGCTGCATGTGCTTTTCTTTAGCTGCATGCGGTAACAAGGAAGAGAAAGTCTCCAGCGGTACAGAATTCAAGGACGGTAAGTTTGTAGAAACCGTTAAGATTACTGTAGAAGTATACGACCGCGGAAACGACGGTGGTTCCGACCCGACCAACAACATGTATACCGATTTCATCAAGAAGGGCATGTTGGATAAGTACAATGTAGAGGTTGAGTTTGTTGCTGTATCCCGTTGGGAAGAAGTGCAGCAGATTAACAACCTGCTTGCAGGCGGTACCGCACCGGACATTTGTTTAACTTATGACTACCCGACCATTCAGACCTATGCAGGCATGGAAGGTGTTCTTGAGTTAAATCAGTTCTTGGATGAGCACAAGGATAAGTTACCGAACCTTTATAACTGGCTTGGTGACACCAACATTTACTGGGATAAGGATCCGAACACCGGTGAGCTTTGGGCTATCGAAGGTAAGAGAGCTGATATCAAGAGAATCAATACCTTTGTTCGTCAGGACTGGTTGGATAAGCTTGGTATGAAGGCTCCGACTACTACCGCTGAATTCGAGAAGATGCTTGTTGCATTCAACGATAACGCGAAGGTATTGCTCGGTGATGATGCAGACAAGATGATTCCGTTCTCTGTCAGCTACGATGTAGGCTGGAGAGCAGCAAACCTTATTGAAGCCTTTATCGATCCTGCAATGACTGATAAGGAATACTATATAAACGGTTTTGATGACAGAATGTACACCCAGAACGGCACCAAGGACGCTATCAAGCTTTTGAATAAGTGGTATAACGACGGCTTAATGTGGGATGATTTCGCATTATACAGCAGCGGTGACAGCACCGAGGATGATATGATTAAGGCCGGTTACGTAGGTGCATTCATGCATAACTGGGATTATCCGTTCAGAAACGGTGAAGACAGCATTCAGGCTAACTTAAAGAGAATCGTTGGCGAAGACGCTGCATTTGTAGCAATTGACTGTTTCGAAAACAGCAACGGTGACTATGCAAAGCGTGCTTACAGCACCGCAGGTGACCGTAAGATTTTCTTCCCTGCAACCAACGACGAGCCGCTGGCATCCTTATTGTACCTTGATTGGATCAGTACTCCGGAGAACATCCAGTACTTACAGATCGGTGACGAAGGCGTTACCCACAACAAGTTGGCAGGTGGCGGTGTAGCTATCATTCCGGCTACCGGTAATGCAATTCAGAACTCCGGTCAGAACATCGACTACACCATTACCTGTAACGGTTTGAATCTTATGAATGCAGAAGATACTGCTAAGTCTGCAGCATACAACTACGCTGGTGTTGACCCGTCTTACGTACAGACTTCCATCGAAGTTGCTCTTAACGATGCAATTAATGTTAAGAACGTAAACGTTGGTGCAATCGCAGCAGAAGAAGGTATGGGTACCGCTCTCGGTGATAAGAGAGACATCGGCTATGATAAGTCCGTGATTGCTTCCCCGGCTGATTTCGATAAGGTTTGGGATGAAAACATGAGCGACTACTTAAAGGCAGGCGGTCAGAAGATTATGGACGAGCGTAAGGAGAAGTGGGAAGCTACTTTCGGCGACGCTGATATGCTTCCGTAGTTAAAACATAATTTGCTAATAACTTAAAAGCGTAAGGCTTCCGATGGGATTCGGAAGCCTTATGTTTTTCATAGTGACTGATACCCTAGCTCTTACGAAAGCATAGATGTACTTTGTCAAACAAAACCTGTATTGTTTTTGGAATTCCGGATTTGTTTCTTGAATTGATATTCCCGGAGTATCGGTAATAATAATATTTAGTTTTTCTAAATATGAAATGGCGGATTCCAGTTTTGGCTTATCCTCCATATGCAGTTCTCCGTAAATACCGCTGATTCTCCTTAGCATACGATAAATGAATTGTCGTGAGCTCAGCTCCAGTGAAAATACAACAACCTTTTTTTTCTCCCGTAAAGCCGCATCTAGTATAAAATCGATTGCCAATGCACTTTTTCCCACACTGGGACGAGAGGCCAGACAAGTCACTCCGGATTTTATCCACGTGTGTTCCGGTACGATGTCTTCCGTTTTTAATAGGGGTTCCGGAACCGGCTTTTCATCTGACGTCATAATATTCAGTTCCTGTTTAATCTTCTTACAGATTTCTTTTATTGTACTCATTTTTGCGACACTCCTTTGCTATGATTTTGTGGTAACCATATCATAGCAAGAGAGGCTGTGCAAAAATGCATAAAATGCCCATCGAAACCATTTTGATTCCAATGGGCATTTGAAAACTATTTTAAAATCATCTCGATTCCTCGTTTAATCGTTTCTGCATCCAGTGCGCTGGTCCCCTGGGCAATTAAGTGTCCCTCGGCGTTGATAAAGTAGGTCATCGGGATACCGTATACCTGATAGGTCAGGGCTGCATCAGAGTCTTTATCGTAATATACCGGGAAGGTGTAACCGCTGTTGTCAAGGAAGGTGGTGGCGGTGTCTATAGTTTCCCGGTTGCCGTCTGTAAGGTTTATCATGACGAAATGAATGTCGTCCTTATATTCGGTATAGACTTCTTCGAAATCCGGCATTTCCATTTTACAAGGTCCGCACCAGCTTGCCCAGAAGTTTAATACTACAGGCTTTCCGAGAAAATCTGAGAGATGTACGGTGTTTCCCTTGCGGTCATAGACAGTAAAGTCCGGTGCCATAAACGGTGTATTATCCTCGGTTGCGGTATCATCATTTGTTTCCGGCATAGTTGCAGAATCGGCGTTGCCGGAAGAAGCACCGGAATTGTCTACGGAAACGGTTGGAGCCGGAGTATTCGCATCGGAGGGGATGTTGTTTTCAGTAGTTTCGTTTTCTTGTGTTTGATTTTCGTGTATCAATAAATTGTCCGGTTTCATCTTATCACCCAGCTTTGCGTACAAAAACGATGCACCACCGATGAGAGTAACCAGCAATACCGATACAATAATCAAAGTTTTCTTGTTTTCCATGTGTCCTCCTTACGAAAGAATACGTCCCAGAGTTCCGGTTGCCATCAGGATACCTACAATGACCAGCAGGCAGCCACTGATAAAGTTAATGATAGTATAATGCTTTTTGATAAAGGTAAAGGCTCCCTTTAAGCTGTCAATCAGGACCGCACTTAAGATAAAAGGGATTCCGAGACCCAGAGAGTAGCACAGTAGCATTAAGATGCCCTGCAGTGCCTGTCCCTCTCTTGATGCCATCATCAGCGCGGAGCCTAAGAATGCGCCTACACAAGGCGTCCAGCCCAGCGAGAATACAATACCGAACAATACTGCGGAAAAGAAGTTCATGTTGTCGGTGTTGACGGACTGTTTCATTCCTTTGAACAGGTTGAATTTAAATATGCCCATAAAGTTGAGACCGAAGAAAATTACAATCAGTCCGCAGACGATATTTACAATGTTCTGATGCTTGGTAAACAGGCTGCCGATGCTTCCGGCCAGAGCACCCATGGAGATAAAGACCAGAGTAAAGCCGGAGACAAAGCCCAGAGCACCGGTTACGGTTTTCTTTGTGGTACGTTCCCCACTGCCTGCGAAATAGGTCAGGTAAATCGGTATCATGGGCAGAAGACAAGGGGAGATAAAGGTAATAATGCCTTCTAAAAAGGATATAATGTATTGCATTTGGTTTCTCCTTGTTTGAACCTGATGTGGTTGTAGTGTATCATAGAAAACAGCGTTTCATGCAAAGTGATGTGTAGGAAATGCCTCCCGAAATTGTACGGGAAATTCGATTGGAGTTTCGGTGCAATATCAGGAGGCATTTTATGTTTCGTGTATGTGTTGCTTGATGAAGCGAATCTGCGCAGGTATCTGCAAATATGCGCGTTTATTTCTTTACTTCATCTGCTTCACTGCGGTCGCCAGCATCAGCTTGATTCGGTTCAGCTGGTTTACTTCGGAAGCACCCGGATCATAGTCTACGGCCACGATGTTGCTTTCCGGATGACGACGACGCAGTTCCTTGATAACGCCCTTACCTACCACGTGGTTCGGCAGGCAGGCAAACGGCTGGGTACAGACAATGTTCGGTACGCCGGTATGAATGAGCTCAATCATCTCTGCGGTAAGGAACCATCCTTCGCCCGTCTGGTTACCGGTGGATACAATGTCCTCTGCGTACTTTGCAAGAGTGTCGATACGGGCCGGAGCATCAAAGTGCTTGCTTGCTTCCAGCTCCTTTCTGGCGGTGCCGCGGAACTTTTCCAGGAATTCGTAAATCAGGTTGTTGAGCGTCTTACTCTTTTTGGACTTGCCCAAGTAATCGGCTTTAAAGTTTGCGTTATACATGGTGTAGTGGAAGAAGTCCAGTAAATCCGGAACAACCGCTTCCGCACCTTCGGCTTCCAAAAGCTCTACTAAGTAATTATTTGCAGCCGGAAGGAATTTAACCAAAATCTCACCCACAACGCCCACGCGCGGTTTCTTTAAGGTCTCGTCAATCGGAAGGGCATCAAAGTCACGGATAATGCCGCGGATGTTTTTCTTAAACTCGGACATCTTTGGATGCTTCACCGCCTCACAGCAGGTGGCATTCCACTTTTCGTACAGTGCGTTTGCAGACCCCTTTTCCAACTCGTACGGACGCATGCGGTACAGGACACGCATAAATACATCACCGTATACAATGGACTGCAGGATACCCATCAACATCTTCGGAGTATAGGTTAAGCCCGGATTCTTCTCAATACCGGAGGTGCTGATAGAAACCACAGGGATATGGCCCATGCCGGCCTTTTGCAGGGCACGGCGGATAAAACCGATATAGTTGGTGGCACGACAACCGCCGCCGGTCTGGGTAATCATAACCGCAACTTTATTTAAATCGTATTTACCGGAAAGCAGTGCTTCCATAATCTGACCTACTACCATAAGAGAAGGGTAGCAGGCATCGTTATTTACATATTTCAGGCCTACGTCTACGGCGGTTCTTCCATCGTTGTCAAGTACAACCACGTTATAGCCTTGTGCACGAAGTGCCGGCTCCAAAACGCGGAAATGAATCGGGGACATCTGCGGTGCTAAAATGGTATATTCCTCGCGCATTTTCTCGGTAAAGATGACACGATGATGTGCTGCGTCCGCTTCGTGCGGTACAATTCCTTTACGCTTACGGTCTGCAACGGCAGAGAGTAGGGAGCGGATACGAATACGGGCAGCCCCCAGGTTGTTTACCTCGTCAATCTTAAGGACAGTATAAATCTTACCGGATGCGGTCAATATGTCGCTGACCTGATCGGTGGTTACGGCATCCAGACCGCAACCGAAGGAATTTAACTGAATAATCTCCAAATCCGTGCGGGTGCGGACATAGGAAGCCGCTGCGTACAATCTGGAATGGTACATCCACTGGTCCACAACGAGGGTCGGACGGTCTACTTTTCCTAAATGGGAGATAGAGTCCTCGGTCAGTACCGCTACGTCGTAGGATGTAATCAGTTCCGGAATACCATGGTTGATTTCCGGGTCGATATGATACGGTCTGCCGGCAAGTACAATACCCAGCTTTCCGTTTTTCTTAATATAATCGAGGGCAGCTTCGCCGGCTTTTTGCATGTCACTTCTTGCGGCGGACAACTCATCCCATGCTTTATCGGCGGCAAGGGTAACCTCGTCTGCCGGAATGCCGTATTCTGCCATAATCTGCACCAGACGCTTTGCCGCGATTTCCTTTGTCTCTAAGGACAGGAACGGATTGGCAAAGGTAATATCGTCGGCACGAAGCTCTTCTACGTTATTTTTGATATTTTCGCCGTAGGAGGTGACAATCGGGCAGTTGTAGTGATTACCTGCCTCAGGGAACTCCTTGCGCTCATACGGAATACACGGATAGAAGATAAACTTACAGCCTTCCTTAATGAGCCAGGAAATGTGACCGTGCGCCAGCTTTGCCGGATAACATTCGGATTCGCTCGGAATGGACTCGATACCCATCTCGTAAATTTTACGACTGGAAAGCGGAGAGAGTACTACGCGATAGCCCAGCTCCGTAAAGAAGGTGTGCCAGAACGGGTAGTTCTCGTACAAGTTCAATACACGCGGAATACCGACGGTGCCGCGCTTTGCCTGGGTTTCGGACAGCGGCGCATAGTCGAAATAACGCTTTAATTTATAGGCAAATAAGTTCGGAATGTCTGCGTTGCTCTTTTCTTTACCCAGACCCTTTTCACAGCGGTTACCGGAAATGAAACGACGGTCGCCGGAGAATCGGTTGATGGTAAGGAGACAACTGTTGGTACAGCCTTTACAACGGGTCATGGTAGTCTCAAACTTCAGCTCGTTTAATGCATCCGGAGAAAGGAGAGAAGTCTCCTGACCGGTATAATGCTCACGGGCAAGTAATGCCGCACCGAAGGCACCCATGATACCTGCGATGTCCGGACGTACCGCCTCACAGCCGGAGATTTTCTCAAAGCTGCGTAATACTGCGTTGTTGTAGAAGGTACCGCCCTGTACAACAACCTTTTTACCTAAATCCTTCGGGTCGGAAATCTTGATTACCTTGTAAAGAGCGTTTTTAATAACGGAGTAGGCAAGACCGGCGGAAATGTCCGCAACGGTAGCGCCTTCCTTCTGAGCCTGCTTTACCTTGGAGTTCATAAATACGGTACAACGGGTACCCAGGTCAATCGGGTTTTCCGCAAATAATGCAATCTTAGCGAAGTCCGCAACTTCGTAGTTTAGGGACTTTGCGAAGGTCTCGATAAAGGAACCGCAACCGGAGGAGCAGGCTTCATTGAGTTGTACGCTGTCAACGGAGGAGTTCTTAATCTTAATACACT
>JAFTPY010000396.1 GCA_017463035.1 Lachnospiraceae bacterium | reverse complement strand
TAATCCCGGTATAAAGGGAGCCGTCGGTACAACGAAGCATATACACATAATAAGGCTTACTCATTAGCCCTTATAAGCAACCACTTCGATTTCGAACAACGCGCCCTTCGGAAGTGCACCGGCCTGTAAGCAGGAACGTGCCGGGGTCTCGCCGGTGAAATACTTTGCGTAAATCTCGTTAATCTTACCGAAATCTGCGATGTCAGCCAAGAATACAGTAGTCTTGATAACATCTGCCATGGTGCAGCCTGCTGCCGCAAGTACTGCCTGAATGTTCTGCAGAGCCTGCTCTGCCTGTGCCTCTACGCCCTCCGCAAGTACACCGGTTGCCGGTACAAGTCCAATCTGGCCGGAGGTATAAACAAAATCGCCTACCTCTACTGCGTGTACGTAAGGTCCTACTGCTGCCGGTGCATTTTCTGCATGAATTGTTTTTCTCATAGTTATGTTTCCTTTCTATTGAATACTTATTTAACTCTCATTTCCTTCGTTACTGTCCGCCGATGATTGTACTGCCGCGCATTCCTGCTCTTCCTTCAGAGGTATCGTATCATCCTCGTTGTAATCCGTATAAAGTGCCAAATAATAAGCCGATTCCACCGGAACAATCTCTTCAAAATCCTCTACAAGTGCCTTGAAATACGCGATGTCTTCCTCTGTCGGCGGTGTTTCATGGCTCATACGACGTCTGAACTCCAGTTTATGAATTGTAACAACACCGTCTTTAATCAGCTGCTCGCAATCCATAGCTTCCATGTTGAACTGTTCATAGTCGCCTTCTTTGATATAGTCCCCACCAACGGTAATGGTATCCTTACTGTTGTCTGTGTAAAAATGCTTCGACAAATCCACATGAAAGGAAATGTCACAATAGGTTTCGTTTACACTGCCGGCTTCCACACAATCCGCCAAGAGTGTTTTCTTCATTACAGTTCTGACATTCTCTGTATAAAGCCTGCCGATGGCAAAGTCAAAATTTTCATCATTGCGTAGTTCATATACTTTTTCCTCGCCCGTAGCGTCCGTATATGTAATTTCCCAAGCTTTATAAGAATGCTCGCCAAGGCCGTTAAAACCGTGATCAAACTGCTTGCCTAACGCTTCGGATTCATATTCTCCGAACACTGCCTCTAACTCCTCAGAATACTTCTTAAGATAATTCTGTTGATACGCGCACCCCGAAAGCGAAAGCACCGTTACTGCTATCAATGCTGTTACTAATCCCTTTTTCTTCATATCTCCCTTACCTCATCTCTGCATTTACTCACGTTTTCTCTGAAAGAATATCAGGATACTCCCCCAGAGCACCCATATTTTTCACACGGTGATACTTTATCATATTACAAATAAAATGTCAACTTAATCTTCCCCAAACACCATATCTCTCAGTTTCGGATGAATCTCTCCGTAGGCCCAGCCGCAATTTCTTACATGCTGCAGATAGACAACGGAGGTCTTTGACTTCGTATCCATGGTAATACAAGGCCCTGCCGCGCCGTCCCACCCGAACACGCCTACCGGTGCCGTGGAATTCATCTTCTCCGGCTCCATCACAATCTGCACACCGCAACCGTAACCGTAGCCCACACGCCCCATGGTCTTTACAATGTCCTCCCGGGAGGCTTCTCCCAAAAGATTCGTCTTCATCAACTCCACCGTCTCCGGCCTTAAAATCCGTACGCCATCCTTACTGATTCCGCCGCAAGCCAGGGCATCCGCAAACACCGCATAATCCTCGGTACAGCTGATAAGCCCCGCACCGCCGCTCTCGTAGTTTTCCGTGAACTGATAACAGCAGGACTGCTCCATCGGTACTATATCGCCCTTTTCGTTGCAGATAAACTGTTGTGCCAGACCCTCGACGCCATCGTTCATCGGCATAGCAAAACGGGTCTTCTTTAACCCAAGAGGCTCCCAAATATTCTTCTTTAAGTATTCCCCGAAGGTCATGCCGGACACTACTTCAATCACTGCCGCCACCACATCATGACTTAAGCTGTAATTAAAATGCTCTCCCGGCACGAAATTCAACGGCGATTCTACAAAGGCATTTACAATATCCTGTGTCGTCGCGTCACTGCCCTTTTCCTTTATCACGCGAACAATGCCCGGACGCTGCAAATCGTAATCCAGACCGGATTGCATCGATACCAGGTGCCTGATTTTCATCGGAGAAGTCAAAGGCTCCACCGTATCTCCGTTCTTCACCGTCAAATTACGATACGCCGGAAGATACTTACCCACTTCGTCCTCTAAGGAAAGCTTGCCCTGCTCCACCAGCTGCAATACCGCCGTCATGGTCTGCACCTTGGTCATGGAAAACATCAGGTACACTTCGCTTCCGTCCACCTTCTTTCTCTTCTCTGCGTCTGTAGTACCGTTCATGTGACGGTATACAAGCTCATGGTCCCGGTAAATCATGCAATCCACCGACGGAATTCCCCTTTCTTCCAAGGAATCTAAATACTCCGTAATCTTTTCAAAATTCATACCGTTTTTCCTCCTTTATTCAAACTCTTCCATCCGTTCTTTGAAAAATTGATAATACAACTGCATATTCTTAAGCTGCGTCCATTTCTTCGGCCGCACCGGCATCGTATCCAAGTCGTAAATTTTTGCCCCCTTCATCCCCAGCAAAAACGGAGAATGGGTTGAAATGATAAACTGGCAATTCAGGTACTTTGCCGCCTCTTCAAT
>JAFTPY010000395.1 GCA_017463035.1 Lachnospiraceae bacterium | reverse complement strand
TTAACATGAAAATGACATACTTGGCTGTTATGGTAAAGACGAGGATAGGTAGAGTGGATTATTTCGTAACAAAAAGAGAAGAAAGGAGCCCTTATGCGTAAGAAGATCGTAGTTATCTTAAGCTGTATTCTTGTTCTTTGCGCGTTATGCGGATGTAACAAACCGCCGAAAGGTGATTTGCAGGATCCGACCGTAACGCCGGAACTTACCATAACAATGACACCGAAACCGACGGACGCTGCGTTAACGGTAGCACCTTCCGGGACAACGGAGCTGCCGATTTATACCATCAGCGGAGATTTGACAGAGCTGACCGCAATCACGGTATTGTTAACGGAAGGCGAAGCAATTACCGAGCAGGTGGTAGCCGATGCGGTGGTGGATGCGTTGGCAGACAGTGCAATATATGTAACCGTAAACAAAGTATCAAAGAAAGACGGCGTAGCAGTCGTGGATTTTGCTGCAGATTCGCCGCCGGTCAGTCAGGTAGGAGCCAGTATCGAAGGTTTGATTTTGGATGCTTTCGGACAAAGCCTGTTGGATAATGTATCCGAATGCAAAGCTGTCGGTTTTTCCGTAGACGGCGGAGATTATGCATCGGGGCATTTTGAGTTTTCAAAGGACGACATTTATATGCGTCGATAAAGAAGGATTCGGGCTGTCGCTGTTTTGCGGCAGCCTGTCTGTTTGCATACAGGAATAAAGGAGTACTCATGAAAAAAATCATAGTCATCGGCGGCGGAGCGGCGGGAATGCTGGCCGCAATCGCGGCGGCGGAAGCGGGAGCCGACGTTCTTTTGTTGGAAAAAAACGAAAAGCTTGGGAAAAAAATATATATTACGGGAAAAGGCAGATGTAATGTAACCAATGCCTGTGATACGGAGGATTTGCTGAAAAACGTAGTAACCAACCGCCGTTTCCTGTACAGTGCCTTATATGCGTTTACCAATCTTCAGACAATGGAGTTTTTTGAGGAGTGCGGTGTGCCGTTAAAGGTGGAACGGGGAGAACGGGTATTTCCGGTTTCCGATAAGTCCTCCGATGTAATTAACGGGCTGGTAAAGCGCTTAAAACAGGCCGGTGTTACGATAAAACTGAACACTACGGTAAATAAGGTCTGTGTTGAGGGCGGAAGTGTTACGGGTGTGGAGCTGCAAAGCGGCGAACGTCTTTCCGGCGATGCATGCATTGTGGCGACCGGCGGACTTTCCTATGCATCCACCGGTTCGACGGGAGACGGCTATACCTTTGCAAAGCTGTGCGGACATACGGTAACAGATTGTTATCCGTCGCTGGTAGGCCTTAAAATTACGGAGCCTTTTGCAAAGGAACTGGAAGGACTGTCTTTGAAAAATGTAACCTTGAAAGCGGTACAGGGAAAAAAGGTGCTGTATGACGGCTTTGGGGAATTATTGTTTACCGCAGACGGAATCAGCGGTCCGCTGGTGCTTTCCGCCAGTGCGGCGGTGACCGACAAATTGCAGCAGGGAGAAGTAAGAGTGCTGCTTGACTTAAAGCCGGCGTTGTCAAAGGAGGAGCTGGATGCTCGGATTTTGCGGGATTTTGAAGAAGCAAAGAACAAGCAGTTTCGAAATGCTTTGGATAAACTGTTGCCACAGCGGCTGATTCGGGTTATAATCGGATTATGCGGCATACCGGAGGAGAAGCAGGTAAATTCCGTGACCAAACAAGAGCGTGCCGTTTTGGTAGATGTATTAAAAGGCATAGAACTGCATATTAAAAAGACAGGCGGATTCAACGAAGCAGTGATTACGCGGGGAGGGATTTCCGTAAAGGAAGTAAATCCGTCCACCATGGAATCGAAGTTGACAAAGGGGTTGTATTTTGCGGGCGAAGTGCTGGATGTGGATGCGCTGACCGGCGGATACAATTTACAGATTGCCTGGTCGACCGGATATCTGGCAGGGGGCTGTGCGGCAGAGGAAGTATAGAACAGTAGGAAGTGTGTACAGACAAAGAGGAACCAGGTAGAGAACATATGTAAGGTATGCGGTTCTTACAACAAGAAGGAAACAGGTGCTTTTGCACGGAAAGGATGAACGATGGGATATTTCAGTATTGCGCTTGACGGACCGGCAGGAGCCGGAAAGAGTACGGTGGCGAAGAAGCTGGCAACAAAGTTAGGATACATTTATGTGGATACGGGGGCTATGTACCGTGCCATGGCGTTGCATTTTTTACGAAACGGTATTGCGGAGGATGATTTTGCGGCAATGGAGGCTGCGTGTGATACGGCGGATGTTACGATTACACATCAGAACGGTGAACAGGTGGTATTGTTAAACGGAGAGAATGTAAACGGCCTGATTCGTACGGAGGAGGTCAGCCGGATGGCCAGCATTTCTTCAGCAAACAAGCAGGTCCGCTTAAAAATGGTAGAATTACAGCGTCAGCTTGCAAAGCAGGAAAATGTGGTGATGGACGGCAGAGATATCGGTTCTTATGTACTGACCGATGCCAATGTAAAGGTGTTTCTGACTGCCAGTGTGGAGACCCGCGCAAAGCGTCGTTACGACGAGCAGATTGCTAAGGGCATCGAATGCAGTCTTGCGGAAATCGAAGAGAATATCAGAGAACGGGATTACCGTGACTCCCATCGTGAGTTTGCACCGCTTGTGCAGGCAGAGGATGCGGTGTACTTTGATAATTCGAATATGACCATAGAGGAAAATGTAGAGAAGCTTTACGAGATGTGCGTGGAGGCACAGCGGTAAAATATAAAGATACGGGAAGGCTGTATAAAATGGAAATTACGGTTGCAAAAACAGCAGGCTTTTGTTTCGGTGTAAAACGTGCCGTGGAACAGGTGGAAGAGCAGCTGGCACAAGGGAAAAAGGTATATACCTACGGCCCGATTATCCATAATGAAGAGGTAATCAAAGAGTTTGAGAAAAAAGGAGTCTGTATTTTATATCTGGAGGATGCATGGGAAACCGTGGAAAAGGGTACAATAGTAATACGTTCCCACGGCGTAACGAGAGCGGAACAGGAGAAAATGCGGGAATACGGCTTTGAGGTGGTGGATGCGACCTGTCCTTTTGTAAAAAAAATTCATAAGATAGCCGAGGAGCAAAGCAATGCCGGCAGAAAGCTTGTCATTATAGGAGACGAAAGTCATCCGGAGGTCATCGGCATAAAAGGCTGGGCAAACGGTGAGGTTTTTATTGCAGATTCTGAGGAAAAACTGGAAAAAATGAACATTCCGACAGGGGATAAATTATGTATCGTAGCACAAACGACATTTAATTACAAGAAATTTAAAGAATTAGTTGAAATTTTTGAAAAAAAGGGTTATGATATAATTGTTCTGAATACGATATGCAATGCGACTCAGGAACGACAGTCGGAGGCGGCGCAATTGGCGGCTATGTCGGAGGCCATGATTGTGATCGGCGGAAAGCAGAGTTCCAACACAAAGAAGTTGTATGAAATCGCAAAGAACGCATGTGGAAATACTTACTATATACAGAAACTCGATGACCTGGATTTAAGTCAGTTTAAATCTTTTCGTTGCGTAGGTATTACAGCGGGGGCTTCCACCCCAAATAATATTATCAAGGAGGTTCAGAAAATCATGTCTGAAATGAGTTTTGACCAATTATTGGAGGAGTCTTTAAAGACAATACACAACGGAGAGGTAGTCGAGGGCACTGTGATTCGCGTTAAAGAAGACGAAATCGTCTTGAACATAGGCTACAAGGCTGACGGTATTATTACCAGAAGCGAATACACCAACACTCCGAATGTGGACTTAACCACTCTGGTTAAGGAAGGTGACACCATGCAGGCAAAGGTTCTTAAGGTAAACGACGGAGAGGGTCAGGTTCTCCTTACCTACAAGAGACTTGCTGCAGAGAAGGGCAACAAGAGACTTGAAGAAGCATTCAACAACAAGGAAGTTCTTACCGCAACCGTTTCCGCAGTATTGGATGGCGGTTTAAGCGTAAACTTCGAAGAAACCAGAATTTTCATTCCGGCAAGCCTTGTATCCGACACTTATGAGAAGGATTTAAGCAAGTACAAGGATCAGGAGATTGAGTTCGTAATCAGTGAGTTCAATCCGCGTAAGAGAAGAATCATCGGTGACCGTAAGCAGTTACTCGTTGCAAAGAAGGCTGAGCTTCAGAAGGAGCTTTTCGCAAGAATTCAGATCGGCGACGTAGTAGAAGGCAAGGTTAAGAATGTAACCGAGTTCGGTGCATTCATCGATCTTGGCGGCGTAGACGGCTTACTTCACATCTCCGAGATGTCCTGGGGCAGAATCGAGAGCCCGAAGAAGGTGTTCAAGGTTGGCGATACCGTGAAGGCGTTCATTAAGGATATCCAGGGCGAGAAGGTTGCTCTTTCCATGAAGTTCCCGGATCAGAATCCGTGGGCTGATGCAGAAGAGAAGTTTGCTGTAGGTACCATCGTTACCGGTAAGGTAGCAAGAATGACCGATTTCGGTGCATTCGTTGAGCTTCTTCCGGGCGTTGACGCTTTACTTCATGTTTCTCAGATTGCAAGAGAGCACATCGAGAAGCCGGCTGACGTATTAAAGGTTGGTCAGGAAATCGAAGCAAAGATTGTTGATTTCAATCTTGAAGACAAGAAGATCAGCTTGAGCGTAAAGGCATTGCTTGCTCCGGTAGAGGAAGAAGCTGCCGAGGTTCAGGAAGATGCTGCTGATGCAGAATAATATCTCGTAAGAGAAATAAGAACGCCTCGAGACTCTGAGATGAGGTGCGTATATGTCGTTTGCATAACATGGCGCACTTTTGCCAAGGGGGATCGGGGCGTTCCCTATATTCGAAGAAGTTTGCCACACTTCGGACAAATGAGAATCGCATGGAGGGTTACATATGGATAATTACGAACAGTTTAAAAAAGATGTATTCCAACTGACGAAAATCGACTTAAATGCATACAAAGAGCGCCAGATGAAGCGCAGAATCGATGCTTTGATCGCAAAGCATAAAATAACAACCTATTCCGCATACGTACAGCTGTTAAAGACGGATAAGGAGCGGTTTGACGAGTTTGTAAACTACCTTACCATCAACGTATCGGAGTTTTATCGAAACCCTGAATTATGGAAAGTAATGGAGAAGGAAATTGTTCCGGTGATTTTGGAAAAGTCAAAAACGCCGAAGATTTGGAGTGCAGCCTGCTCTACGGGAGATGAGCCGTATTCTCTTGTAATGCTGCTGAATCAGTTTCTTCCTCTGTCTCAGATACATATTATTGCAACGGATATTGACAAGCAGGTTCTGGATAAGGCACGGATGGGACTTTATAACGATAAGAGCTTAAAGGGACTTCCGACCGCATTTTTGAAAAAATATTTTACGCAGGTAAACGAGCATAACTATCAGATTAATGCGGATGTGAAAAAATGTGTGGAGTTTAAGGAACACAATTTACTGAATGATCCGTATCCGTCTGCCTGTGATTTGATTGTCTGCCGTAATGTTCTGATCTATTTTACGGAAGAAGCAAAAACGGATATTTACAAGAAATTTAACGATTCTCTGCGTCCGGAAGGATTCCTGTTTGTAGGTTCCACGGAGCAGATTATCCAGCCGGCTGCTTTGGGCTATAAAACCTATCGTTCTTTCTTTTACCGGAAAGAGTAATTTTTTCAAATTACTGTTGATTTTTAAAGAGAGATTTAGTATAGTGATTTATAGATGTGAAAGGAGTATTCGGTAAGATGCAGACAATGGTAAAAGTCGCCGTGGATGCCATGGGCGGAGACAACGCTCCGGCAGAGGTGATAAAGGGGTCTGTTCGCGCTGTAAACGAAGATAAGCGGATTCATGTTATCCTCGTGGGTAAGGAAGATGTTATCGGAGAGCAGTTGAAACAGTATACTTATGATAAAGAACGGATTACCGTGGTTCATGCCGAGGAAGAGATTACCAATGAGGAGGCACCGGTTATGGCGGTGCGCCGGAAAAAGGATTCTTCCATCGTAAAGGCAATGACTTTGGTAAAGAATAACGAAGCGGATGCCTTTGTATCTGCAGGCAGTACCGGTGCGGTTCTGGTAGGAGCCCAACTGATTGTGGGCAGACTTCCCGGGGTAGAGCGTCCGCCGCTTGCACCGCTGCTTCCCACTGCAAAGGGAGTTTCGCTTTTGATTGACTGCGGGGCAAATGTAGATGCCAGATCTTCCCATCTGGTACAGTTTGCGAAGATGGGTTCCGTTTATATGGAACACGTGATCGGCATTAAGAATCCTCGTGTGGCGATTGTAAATATCGGCGCGGAGGAAGAGAAGGGAAATGCTCTGGTAAAGGAGACCTTCCCGTTACTTAAGAACTGTAATGAGATTAATTTTATCGGAAGTATCGAGGCAAGAGAGATTCCGGCCGGTTATGCGGATGTTGTTGTGTGTGAGGCCTTCGTGGGCAATGTGATTTTAAAGCTTTACGAGGGACTGGCAGGCACCTTAATCAGTAAGATTAAAACAGGTATGATGAGTTCTCTTCGCAGTAAAATCGGTGCTTTGCTTGTAAAGCCTGCACTGAAGGAGACCTTAAAGGATTTGGATTCGTCCAAATACGGCGGAGCGCCTATGCTCGGCCTAAAGGGACTGGTGGTAAAGACCCACGGAAATTCCAAGTCGGATGAGGTGATGAATTCGATTTTACAGTGTATTGCTTTTAAAGAGCAGAACATTAACGAAAGAATCAAGGACAGTATTTCAGTAAATGAATCATAGAAAGGAGAAAGAAACATGGAATTCGAGAAATTACAGAAAATAATCAGCGAGGTATTAAATGTGGATGAAGAGGAAATCACAATGGAAACCACTTTTGTAGATGACCTTGGCGCTGATTCGTTAGACGTATTTCAGATTCTGAT
>JAFTPY010000394.1 GCA_017463035.1 Lachnospiraceae bacterium | reverse complement strand
TGTGCTGATGTTTGTTTCCTATCGTTTTCCGGATCGTTTATCGGCGGTGAAGACATTTACCGGGAATGTAATTTCTCCGATGCAACGGGGGATTAACAGTGTGGGAAGAGGAATTTCCGATCGTCTGCAGGCATTTCGGAGTGTAAAAAAGCTGCGGGAGGAGAATGAGCAGTTAAAAGAGAAAATCCAGGCACTCACCGCAGTAAACCAGCAACTGACGCAGGACAAATACGAGCTGGACGGATTGCGCCGCTTGTATGAGTTGGATGCGAAATATACGGACTACGATAAGGTTGCGGCAAGAGTCATTGCCAGTGATACCAACAACTGGTTCTACAGTTTCATTGTAGATAAGGGTAGTGATGACGGTATTGTAACCGGGATGAATGTGATGGCAGGCAACGGTTTGGTGGGAATTGTATCCGAAACGGGTAAAAACTGGGCGAGAGTGCGTTCCATTATCGATGATAATTATAATGTCAGCGGAATGTCCATCGAGACACAGGATACTTGTATTGTATCCGGAGATTTAAAGCTGATGAAGGAGCGCGGTGTGATTCGTGTGGAAATGATTTCCATGGATGCGGCCTTTAAGGAGAATTCCGAAATTGTTACGTCCCACATCAGTGACAAATATTTACAGGGGATATTAGTAGGCTACATTCAGAACATTCAGGTGGATTCCAGTAATATGACAAAGACCGCATATCTGATGCCTGCGGTAGATTTTGAACGTTTGGATGAGGTACTGATTGTAACCGAACTAAAAGAAGCCTATGATTTTAAGTAGTGTAGTCGGAAAGGGACGATAGATTGATTCGCATTATACTTGTATTACTACAGTTGATTTTTTGCTTTTTACTGCAAAGTACGGTAATGCCTGCAATTTCTATGGCAGGTGTCGTCCCTGATTTGATGTTGATTCTTGTGATTACGGTAGCGTATACAAGAGGACGGATTCCGGGGATGCTTACCGGACTTGCGGCAGGGTTACTTACGGATGTATGTTTTAATGATATGATAGGTTTGTGTGCTTTATTCTACTTATGCATCGGTTATTTTGCGGGATACTCCCGGAACATATACGATGAACGGGATTATACCTTGCCGTTGCTTATGATTCTGGCGGGTGAGTTTATCTATTCCTTTGCGTATTATATTGCATATTTCCTGCTTCGAAGCAGAACGGAGTTCGGGTATTACTTTATACATCTTATCCTACCGCGCATGATTTATACCGTTTTGGCAGCCGTTTTGTTGTACCCGCTGTTTCATTGGCTGCATCGGTTACTGTTACGTTTGGTAGAAAAGGAGGAGTAGTTTTTGTTTTATTTGATTTTCAGTAAGCTGAAAGAATGGCTCTCTTCCCGCATGATACCGATTGTGATGTTTTATTTTGTGCTGGCGGGAGTTCTGATTTTTCAGATGTATCGTATTCAGATACTGGATGCGGAGCAGGTGGTGGCGGAAGAGGAGTATAAACAGACCAGAGAGCGTCAGACCGACAGCACCAGAGGGATGATTTATGACAGGAACGGCAGGGTTCTTGCCTACAACGAGCTTTCCTATTCCGTAATACTGGAGGACAGCCCGTTGTTAAATACAAATGACAAGAAAAACGCGATGTTATATCGCTTGATTCGTATTTTGGAAAGAGAAGATGTGGAGCTGGAACCGGAATTTTATATCGCGGTGGGCGAATCCGGGATGTTGGAATATACGGTAGAAGGAACGGCACGTCTTCGCTTTATAAAGAATGCTTTGGGAAAACAGTCCATTGATAATTTGACGGATGAGGAGCGTGAAATCAGTGCGGAGGAGTTGTTTGCACTGTTGCGTTACGGTAATTTGAAGTTCGGTTCCATGTACGGTATTTCGGAGGAGTATTCTTTGGAAGATGCTTTACGGATTATGTCCGTACGCTATGCGATTTTTACGCTTTGGCCGAAGTATTCCCAGATTACGCTGGCTACCGGTGTTTCGGACACTCTGATTTCCGCGTTGAAGGAGAACAGCGCGGAGCTTCCGGGCGTTTCCGTGGTAATGAAAACAAAGCGAGTTTATAATTACAGTGAGTATTTTGCTCACATTATCGGCTATACTGGGAAGATAACGGAGGATGAGCTTGAAAGCTATAATGCGGAGGGAGCAGCATATTCCGCTACGGATTTTATCGGCAAAACCGGTCTGGAGAAGACCTTTGAAGATTTGTTAAACGGTCAGAAGGGAATCGAGCAGCTGACGCTTGACGAGAATTACCGTATTGTCAATACGGAGGCGGTATCCGAGCCGCAGGCCGGAAATCACTTGTATCTGACCATTGATGCAGAGTTGCAGAAGGCCTATTATCATCTGGTGGAAAAGGAATTGGCCAAGATTTTATTGGAGCAGATGACGGATGAATTGGATTACGGTACCAAAGGTGAATCCGCAGACGACATTAAGATTCCGGTATATGAAGTTTACGATGCGTTGTTTTCCAATAATACATTGGATGTCAGTCGCATTTTCGGAGTGAACCCTCCGGAGGATGCGGACAAGAACGAATTACAGGTATATCAGAAATATCAAAACAAATACCGGACGGTACTGAATCGGTTGGAGGAATGTCTTGCTTACGAAAGTAAGGTTACCGACGCCAAGGTTTCCGAGGAAACGGCGGAATATCTGGATTATATCTATTCCAAGATTACTTCCGCGGCTACAGGGATTTTACCGTTAAATAATATTGATAAGACCGATGAGGTTTATATCGCGTATCGGAATAACAAAACAAGCTTAAGCGCTTTTTTGGTTCATGCTATCAATCAAAACTGGATAGATTTTGAGAAACTCGGAATTGATACGTATTATGTAACGGAAGAGGTTTACGAGATTCTGTTGGATAAAATAATCGGTATTTTACGGGAAGATACGGTGTTTGCGAAGAAAATGCTGCGTAACATGATTTTCCAAAAGGAGCTTTCAGGGAAAGAGATTTGTTTATTGCTTTATTCCCAGGGGGCGATTCAATATAATGAGAAAGACTATAACGCATTGAGCAACGGCAGAATTTCCGCCTA
>JAFTPY010000393.1 GCA_017463035.1 Lachnospiraceae bacterium | reverse complement strand
GAAACGGGAGGGTGAGGCTGAGGGGAAGGAATACTTTTTCGTTGAAGAGGAAAAGTGGAGACAGCTGCAGCAGGAAAATAAAGTGATTGAGTCCAGAACCTATCATACCGTAAAGGGAGACTGGCATTATTTTACCGTAGACGACGGACAGATTGATTTGAGCGGACAGGATTATTTATTTATTTCTACTTTGCCGGGCTATGAACAGCTGAAAAAGTTTTACGGAGAGGCGGTAGTTTTACCGTTGTATGTGGAAGTGGACGATGAACAGAGATTGCGGCGTTCTATTTGCAGGGAACGCAGACAGGCGAAGCCGAATTACGAGGAGGTTTGCCGCCGCTTTCTTGCGGACCAGCAGGATTTTTCCGAGACGGAGCTTTCCCGCTTAGGCATTACGAAACGATACCGGAATGTGGATTTGGAGGAGTGTGTAAAAGCCATTGCACAGGATATTTTAAATTTCAAAGGTTAGTAAAGGAAATCTTCGGACAAGGAAGATAGTTCCGGGCGGAAATATTGTTTGCGTGAAAGACGCAAACGTGATATACTTATAGAATGACGTCAATTCGATGAAACGGAGGTGAGCGTGATGGATCTGAAAGTGAATCAGATTTCGCAACCGGAGCCGGTGGAACTGCCGAAGCAGGTACCGGAGTCCGACGGTACGTTTAAATTCATGCTTGCCGGGAAGATTGAAGAGGCGGCGTTGCAGGAGCGGTTGAATTCCCTGATGGACGATATTACGCTGCAGGGAAAGAAAATTGCCAAGCATATGGATGTACGTGATATGAAAAAGTATCGCGAGCTGATTAAGGATTTTATGAACGAAATTGTGACCCGGTCTCATAAGTTTTCCCGTGAGAATTTTCTTGACCGGAGAGGACGGCACAGAGTATACGGTATGATCCGGCTGGTGGACGAGACGTTGGATGAGTTGGCGGCCGAACTAATCAAGGATGAGAAGGACCATCTGATGATTTTAAGCCGGATTGATGAAATCCGGGGACTGTTGTTGGATATTTTTACCTAGGTGCGGCCGGACCGGACGTTGCGGGTATGACGGCAACGGGAAACGGCACGGCGTATGAACGGAAGGGAGGGCATTTATGGCGGATTTTAAGGATATTGTCGGGCATGAGCAGGTGATACACCATTTGCAGAATGCCATTCGTCAGAAGCGCTTTTCCCATGCGTATTTGTTGTGCGGAGAGGAAGGCAGCGGAAAGAGTCTTGTGGCAGAGGCCTTTGCAAAAACGGTTCTTTGCGAGGAAGGCGGCATTGTTGCCTGCGGAAAGTGCAAATCCTGTAAGCAGATCGAATCGGGCAATCATCCGGATTTTCGCCCGGTTGTAAGAGAGAAGGCCACATTAGGCGTTAAAGAAATTCGTGAGCAGGTGACGGCGGATGTACAGATTAAGCCTTACAGCAGTGCTTACAAAATTTATTTCATAGACGAAGCGGAGAAGATGACGGAGGAGGCGCAGAATGCGCTGTTAAAGACCATTGAGGAGCCGCCGGAATATGCGGTATTTCTTCTTTCGGTAAGCCGGCAGGAGCTGTTGCTTCAAACGATTTTGTCCCGTTGCGTATTGCTTCCCTTTTATCCGGTAGCAACGGAAAAGGTGAAACGCTTTTTGATGGAGCACAAAGGGATTCCGGATTATCTTGCGGAGGGCGCGGCGGCGTTTTCCGGAGGTCACGTGGGACGGGCCGTACGCTTTGCGGAGTCGGAGGAGTTTACGGAGCAACGGAAGGAAGTACTTCACCTGGTCAAGTACATTGATGAAATGACCATGGCGGAGATTATGGAGAATGTGAAGCTGTTTGCGGCAAAAAAGGATGCGGCGGACGGCTATTTGGATATGATGCTGTTGTGGTATCGCGACGTGTTGTTGTACAAGGCTACAAAGAATGTAAACGGGTTGATGTTCCGGGATGAGACAGAGGCGATTGCCGCACAGGCATGCAAGCGGAGTTTTGAAAATCTGCAGGGCATTACAGAAGCATTGGAACAGGTGAAGCAGCGTATGAAATCAAATGTTAATTTTGAAAACGCGCTGGAATTGCTGTTGTTATATATGAAGGAGGTTTAAGGAAACAATGAAGGTAGTAGGCGTAAGATTTCGGAAGGCGGGCAAGGTGTATTATTTCGACCCGTTGGAGTTTGATATAAAGCAGGGTTCAAACGTAATCGTGGAAACGGCAAGAGGCGTGGAGTTCGGTTATGTGGTAATGGGTATAAAGGATTTGCCGGAGGAGAAGATCACCCAGCCGTTAAAGCCGGTGCTGCGTCCGGCGACGGAGGAGGATGTAAAGGTCCAGGAAGCCAATGCGGCAAGAGAAAAGGAAGCCTTTAAGGTTTGTCTGGAGAAAATCAGAAAGCATAATCTGGAGATGAAGTTAATCGATTCCGAGTATACCTTTGACAATAATAAGCTGCTGTTTTATTTTACGGCGGACGGTCGTGTGGATTTCCGTGAGCTGGTAAAGGATTTGGCATCCGTGTTTAAGACGCGTATCGAGCTGCGCCAGATCGGTGTGAGAGACGAGACGAAGATTCTCGGCGGTATCGGTGTATGCGGACGCGCACTTTGCTGTCATACCTATTTGTCTGAGTTCATTCCGGTGTCCATTAAGATGGCAAAGGAGCAGAATCTGTCCTTGAACCCGACGAAGATTTCCGGTGTATGCGGCAGACTGATGTGCTGTCTGAAAAACGAAGAAGAAGCTTACGAGGAGCTGAACAGCCACCTTCCGAACGTGGGAGACTATGTAACCACTCCGGACGGCTTGCGGGGCGAGGTACAAAGTACCAGCGTGTTAAAGCAACTGGTAAAGGTGGTAGTAATCCTGGATAACGATGAAAAGGAAATCAGAGAGTATAAGGCGACGGAGCTGAAGTTTAAACCGCGCAGAAGACAGGAAAAGGTACAGATGGATGACGAACTGCATGCACTGGAGCAGTTGGAGCGAAAAGAAGCAAAGAAATAAGGGGATTACATCTGATATGACGCAGACAGAGGAAGCAGTACGCTCCCCGCAGTTGGAAGCCAGATACCGTCTGGCGGAGCAGCTACGCAAGGAGGGCGAACGAATTGATGAACTGCAACGAAACGAATACTTGATTTTTCAGCACCCGGGACGGTTTTGTTTCGGGATGGATGCGGTGCTTTTGTCGGCTTTTGTACGGATTAAGCCGGGAAGCCGGGTGTTGGATTTAGGCACCGGCACCGGGATTTTGCCGATTTTAACGGAGGCAAAGACAAAGGGCGAGCATTTTACCGGGCTGGAGATTCAGGAGGAGAGTGCCGATATGGCACGACGGAGCGTTGCGGTAAACGGACTTTCCGAAAAGATTGACATTTGCGTCGGAGATATTAAGGAGGCCGGCCGTATTTTCGGTGCGGCTTCTTTTGATGCGGTGACGACGAACCCGCCTTATATGACCGCAGAGCACGGTCTTCAGAATCCGGACCTGCCGAAGGCCATCGCCCGGCATGAGGTGTTGTGTACCCTGGAGGATGTGGTACGGGAGGCGGCCTATGTGTTAAAGCCGGGAGGGACCTTTTTTATGGTGCATCGCCCCTTCCGCCTGGCAGAGATTATACGGACGTTGTCGGCTCACGGGCTGGAGTTAAAGCGGATGCAGCTGGTACATCCTTATGTGGATAAGGAGCCCAATATGGTGCTTTTAGAGGCCAGTAAGGGCGGCAGACCGCGTGTTACGGTGGAACCGCCGATTATTGTGTTTAAGGAGCCGGGGGTATATCACGAGGATATTACCGGAATCTATGGGTATTAGGAGAGAATTTGAAGAGAGAAGTTTGATGGGTAGATAGTCCGGCAGGTTTTATGATTTGCCGGAACTGAGAATGCTTCGGAAAGGAAAGAACGATGGCCGGAACCTTATATTTGTGTGCAACACCGATCGGGAATCTGGATGATATTACATTTCGTGTATTGGAAACGTTAAAAAATGTGGATGTGATTGCGGCGGAGGATACACGCAACAGCATTAAGCTGTTGAACCGGTTCGAGATTAAGACGCCCATGACCAGCTATCACGAATTCAATAAATATGATAAAGGCAGACAGTTAATCGAGCAGTTGCTGGAAGGGAAAAACATTGCGGTCATTACCGATGCCGGCATGCCGGGCATTTCCGACCCGGGGGAGGAACTGGTAAAGATGGCATACGAAGCGGGAGTAACCGTGACGGTATTGCCGGGTGCCTGCGCCTGTGTGACGGCACTGACCTTGTCGGGACTTCCTACCAGACGGTTCTGCTTTGAAGCTTTTTTGCCGATAGATAAGAAGGAACGGAAGGACGTGCTTGCGGAGCTTGTGGATGAGACCCGTACCATTGTGTTGTACGAGGCACCGCACCGGTTGGTAAAGACCTTGGCGGAGCTGATGGAGGTATTGGGAGACAGACGTCTGACCATTTGCCGGGAGTTAACCAAAAAACACGAAGAAGCATTCCGGACCACTTTTTCCGAGGCCCTTGCCTTTTATGAAGCAACCGAGCCGAAGGGAGAATGTGTTCTTGTGATTGAAGGTGCAGACAGAGAAGAACTGCGTCGTGCGGAACAGGAATCCTTTGCAGAGCTGAGTCTGGAGGAACATATGGAACGCTATTTGTCTCAGGGAATGAGTAAGAAGGATGCCATGAAGGCTGTGGCTGCGGACAGGGGCGTGTCGAAACGGGAGATTTATGCAATGTTGTTGGAATAGACATTACAAGGAGGATTCACTGTGAAACAGAACTGTCGATTGGCAAAGCCTTTTTGCATCAGGCTGGCGGACACGGCAATCCGTATTGACCCTATGTTTGATTATATCCGGGAATATTGCCGGGACTATCTCGCGGATGAGCCGGCGGTCTTTGCTGTCCGGGTAGAGCCGGGGGATATTGCCTTTGAGCGTGAACGTTCCGCGAAGGAAGCAGAGCGTGAGGGCAGGGCGGACGGCATATATTCGGATGCCTATCTGGAAACTCTGGCTGTGTATCGCAAGATAGCGGAGCAGATGCTTGCTTACGACACCTTGCTGTTTCACGGTTCCGTGATTGCTGTGGATGGTGCCGGGTATCTGTTTACCGCAAAAAGCGGCACCGGAAAGTCCACTCACACAAGGCTGTGGAGGGAGCGGTTCGGTGACCGTGCGGTGATGGTAAATGATGATAAGCCCCTTTTGAAGGTAACGGAAGACAGTGTGATAGCCTATGGTACACCGTGGGATGGGAAACACAGGCTGAGTACCAATTGTTCCGTTCCGTTAAAGGCTGTTTGCATACTTACCAGAAGTGAGGAAAACCGCATAGAAGAAATTTCGCCGGGGGAAGCGTATCAGATGTTGTTACAGCAGACCTATCGGCCGAGGGACGGGGCTTCCATGCTACAGACCTTGAAATTGATTGACGGAATGATGAGGAATACGGGATTTTACAGATTGGGATGCAATATGGACCCGGACGCTGCAAGGGTGGCTTTTGAGGGTATGAACAGAGGATTGACATGAAATTAAGAGCAGGGTTTATTCCGAAGTGCCTGAAAAACGATGTGACCAAAAGGAGCCATAGATGATTAAGACTACGTATGAGGAAGAACTGAACAGGACAGGCAAGTTTACCTATACTTGCAGCGGTGTCAGTATGCTTCCGCTTTTGAGACAGCATAAAGACCTTTTCACCATTGAAAAAAAGCAGGGCCGGTGTAAGAGGTTTGATGTGGTTTTGTATAAAAGACCGCCGAAATCCTTTGTACTGCACCGTGTGGTAGAAGTTCGGGAAACGGATTATGTGATACTGGGAGATAACTGCATCAACAAAGAGTACGGAATTCGCGATGAGGATATTTTAGGGGTGATGACCTCCTTTGTGAGAAACGGTAAGGAGATTCCGGTTAGTCACAAAGGATATCGGGTATATGCGGCAGTGTGGTATTTTTTCTATCCGGTTCGCCGCATATGGAAGAGATGTAAGAGCATTTGCGGAAGGATTTTATAAAACAGGGCTATCACTTTTGTGATAGCCCATAAGTTTACTCTTCAATCAGTCCGGCCAGCTTTGCCAGCTTCTTTATGTTCTTCTTGGAAACTTTCTTTCCGCAGAAGTCGATTAAGTCCTTGGTCTCTCCGTTAAATACGTCACACGGCTGATATTTGGTAAGGATGATGCGGTTGCCCTCCTGGATGATTTCTACCGGGTCATCCTCCTGTAGGTCGAGGTTTCTGCGCAATTCTATCGGGAGTGTGATTCTTCCCACCTCATCCAAGTTACGTACAATCCCTATGTTCTTCATACTATACCTCCGAAGTAAAATACGATATAATTTGTTAATTATCTAACAAAAAATATTGTACTCCATTTTCCGAAATTTGTCAAAGAAAAAATATAAAAAAAGAGGTTTTTTTCTTGGCTTTTTTAAGAAAACGACAGCAAACGACATGCGATTTCCGTGAAAAACTTTTTTTGATTTCTACTGACAAATAAGAAGCATTGTGCTAAAATGAGGAATGGAACGAATATATAAGTATTGAAAAGAATACTGGGAAAGGCATGGTAACGAAATGAAAGTAGTGGTTTTGGCAGGCGGAACAAGTACGGAGAGAGATGTTTCCCTGATTTCCGGCAGCGGAATATACAAGGCGTTAAAGAAGAACGGTCATCAGGTAATTTTACTGGATGTTTATTTGGGATATGAAGGCAGCACGGACGGCATTTTTGAACGGGATTACGACTGGACGGAGAATATCAGTGCCATTTCCGAGCAGAACCCGGATATCGAACAGATTAAGGCGATGCGTCCGGACGGAGCAAAGAATTTCTTCGGCCCGAATGTGCTTGCTCTTTGCGGAGAGGCGGATGCGGTATTTATGGCACTTCACGGAGCCAACGGCGAAGACGGTAAGATTCAGGCTTGCTTTGAACTCATGGGAATCCCGTACACTGGGACGGATTTTGTCAGTGCGGCCATGGCCATGGATAAGGCCATTACGAAGGATATTTTTAAGGCCTACGGTATTCCGACGCCGGCAGGCATTCGCTTGAAAAAGGGCGAGAAGGAGAGCATGAAGGTGCCGTTTCCTTGTATCGTAAAGGCATGCTGCGGCGGTTCCAGCGTGGGTGTTTGCATCGCACGGGATGAGAATGAGTACGAGGCGGCAAAGGAAGAAGCCTTTCAATACGATAATGAGGTAGTAATCGAGCAGTTTATTACGGGAAGAGAGTTTTCTGTGGGTGTTATGGACGGAGAGGCCTTGCCGGTCATTGAGATTGCTCCGAAGCAGGGTTTTTATGACTACAAGAATAAATATCAGGCGGGCAGTACGGTAGAGACCTGTCCGGCGGAATTGACGGAAGAGCAGACTGGGCGTATGCAGGGCATCGCGGAGGATGTGTTCCGTGCATTGCGTCTGAAGAATTATGCCCGTATGGATTTCATGATGGACGGTGCAGGCAATATGTATTGTCTGGAGGCGAATACCCTTCCGGGAATGACTCCGATGTCCCTGCTTCCGCAGGAGGCTGCGGCTATCGGCATCAGCTATGAGCAGCTGTGTGAGAAGATTTTAATGAAAGCGTTTGCGAGATAAGGAAAGGCAGAGTATCGGAATGAATTTGACCATCGGGCAGATTATAGAGGCGACGGGCGGCCGGTTGGTGTATGGCGGACCGGAGACCGGATTACAGGAGTTTTTGGACAGAAAGGTTGACAGCGTTGTGCTGGATTCCAGGCAGGTAACCGAAGGAGGCGTGTTTGTTGCTACCGTAGGAGAACGGGTAGACGGGCATTCTTTTGCAGAGTCTGTGTATGAGAAGGGCGCGGTGCTTGCGATTGTACAGAGAGAACCGCGGGAAACCGAGCACTGGGGGCCGTACCTTGTGACAGAAGATACACTGCAGGCGCTAAAGGATATCGCGGAATGCTACCGGAAGACCCTTCGCATTCCGATTGTGGGGATTACCGGAAGTGTGGGAAAGACCAGTACCAAGGAGTTTATCGCAGGGGTTCTGTCCGAGAAATATACTGTATTAAAGACCCAGGGAAATTATAACAACGAAATCGGTGTTCCGCTCACCTTGCTTCGGATTCGTGAGGAACACGAGGCGGCGGTCATCGAAATGGGCATCAGTGATTTCGGCGAGATGCACCGGTTAAGCAAAATGGCACGACCGGACATTGCGGTAATTACGAACATCGGACAATGCCATTTGGAAAATCTGAAGGACCGGGACGGTGTATTAAAGGCGAAGACGGAGATTTTTGATTTTATGTCCCGGGAGGGGACGGTTTGCCTGAACGGCGATGACGATAAGCTTCGGACGGTGTCCCTAACGGACGGGCGAAAGATACGCTTTTTCGGAATTGACTGTGCGGAAGCGGCATCGGTTTATGCCACGGACATCGTAAAAAAGGGTTTGTGGGGAAGTGAAGCGGTGCTGCATAATGTACAGGGAGAGAGCTACGGGGTAAAGGTAACGTTGCCGGGAGCCCATATGGTGTTGAATGCAACGGCGGCTGCCTGTGTGGCGGAGGTACTGGGTCTTACGCCGGCGCAGATACAGGCGGGACTGGAGCATGTGGCGGCCATCGGCGGTCGTAACAATCTGATTCGTACCGAAGCACTTACTCTGATTGATGATTGTTACAATGCCAATCCGGTGTCCATGAAGGCCGGAATTGATTTGCTGTGTATGGCGGATACGAAAAAGATTGCTATTTTGGGAGATATGTTTGAGCTGGGCGAAAACTCCGACGGAATGCATGCCGGTGTGGGAGACTATGCTGTAGAAAAGGGCATTGACGGCCTGATTTGTGTGGGAGAAAATTCCCGTCACATGTATGAGGCGGCATCGGCGAAAGGAAAAGGATGCAAGGTGCGCTATTTTGCGACGCGGGAAGCGCTGCTTTCCTCCTTAAAGGAGAACCGGGAGGAATTGCTTCCGGAGGGCTCCACGGTTTTGATTAAAGCATCCCACGGAATGCATTTTGAAGAAGCGGTAGAGCTGTTAAAGAACGCAAATTAAAGATTTGGAATTTGGGTAAGGAAGACTGCACATTTTGATATGTGTAGTCTTTCTCTTCCTATACAGGCAAAGTGAGCATAGTTTTGCAAACGGAAGCGTAAAGTAGTACAAAGCTTGTGACGGAGAGTTTATGTTAAATTATTTGTGGGGCGGCATGATTTTGGTTGCGGTGGTGTACGGCACTTTTACGGGAAGGATAGAAGCGGTGGGAAATGCGGCTGTGAATTCTTCTAAGGAGGCGGTGGAGCTTTGTATTACCATGCTGGGAGTTATGGCGTTGTGGACCGGCATTATGAAAATTGCCGAAGTCAGCGGATTGACAAAGAAGTTTTTGCGACTGGTACGGCCGGTGCTGCGTTTTTTGTTTCCGGATGTGCCGGAGGAGTCCAAGGCAAACGATTATATTGCTTCTAATATGCTTGCAAATATTCTGGGGTTGGGCTGGGCCGCAACGCCCTTCGGCCTTAAGGCAATGACGGAGCTGCAGAAAATCAATGTGGCACAAGGCGGCAAAAAAGAGGTGGCCTCCCGGGCTATGTGTTCGTTTCTGATTTTGAATATATCTTCCTTACAATTGATTCCGGTCAATATTATTGCGTATCGCAGTCAGTACGGTTCGGTAAACCCTGCAGGTATCGCAGGACCGGCTATGGTGGCGACACTCATCAGCACTCTGGCGGCGGTGGTGTTTATTAAAGTGACGG
>JAFTPY010000392.1 GCA_017463035.1 Lachnospiraceae bacterium | reverse complement strand
TCTGACTTCATGGGATAGGATGCGGTGAAATAGTAATATCCATCCGGACCCTTTGTTACATAAGGGTCGGCGCGCTCCAAAATAAAAGGATTGGGATAGCTGGTTGCAGTTGTCATATGGGTACCTCCCGGAATTTTGTGTCATGTTGTGCGAATGGGTCTTAAGTTTCTTGTATTCTTATCTCTTCGTTATCTTATACATCGCCGCACCGTGCTTCGGCAGTGTCTCGCTGATACAACCGTCCGTTACGGTAAATTCTTTCTTGTTCCAAATATCGTAGCAGGTGTATTCCTCGCCGAACGGAAGTACTGCGGTGACCTCGGTTTCCGCTTCGCCAAGGTTAAAGAGGGCTACGCAGAAGGCCCCGTTTTCATAGGTGGTTATCCATGCGCAGGTCTCCGTGTCTTCGGTCTTTTGGCGGAACAACGGATGAGCGGAATGGCTGTGCTGTAACACTTCAATCAGCTCAGGGTTGTTCAACAGGCTCATGGTGAACTCGTCAAAGCCGGTCATGTCGCCGCCAATCATCAGCGGAGAACGCATGATGCACCAAAGGGTCAGCATGGTGCGCTGTTCGTCCTCAGTGAATTTGGTGCGGTTTTCCTTGCCGTATACCTGGTTAATCGGTCCGATCGGAAGCATATCCGCATCCGGCCAGTGGCCGTGGGTCTTGGTAACGCCGGAGTGGATACACCACTTTTCTGCCCGCTCGAACATGTTGTAAAGCAGGTCCCAGCGGTCCCAGAAGTCATCGGTGATGCGCCACATGTTGGCATGCAGCTTCATATGCTCCGCCATGTCGAGACGTGCCGGTCCCGGAGAAAGGGAGAGGACAATGTCTCTGCCGCAATTCTTGATGGCCTTTGCAATGGCTTCTACCTCGGCAATCGGATAGCCGCGGCAAATGTCGTCTACCTTAATGAAGTCAACGCCCCAGGAAGCGTACAGCTCCAGTAAGCTGTTGTAGTAGGCCTGGCCGCCTTCTGTATTACAATTCACGCCGTACATATCCGTGTTCCAGTCGCAAATGCTGCTCTGGGCGGAAATCTGTCTCGCGGTCATGGTACTGCCTTTAATGGCAGTGTTCTGATGTACTGCCTGACGAGGAATACCGCGCATGATATGGATACCGAACTTTAAGCCTAAGGAATGTACATATTCGGCAAGCGGTGCAAAGCCTGCGCCGTTTGCTGCAGACGGGAAGCGGTTCACTGCCGGCATAAGACGGGAATATTCATCCATGCAAAGCTCTGTGAAGTTGTGATAATAGTGGTTCTCTGCGGTAGGCTCGTACCACTGGATATCTACTACCACATACTCCCAACCGTACTGTTTTAAATTCTTCGCCATAAAATCGGCATTTGCTCTGACAATGTCTTCGGTTACGGCTGCTCCGTAGCAGTCCCAGCTGTTCCAGCCCATCGGCGGTGTTTTTGCTATCATGGGAAATCTCCTTTCGAAAGTAAACGATGTGTGCGAAGCAAAAGTCTCCGTGTTTCGCAGGATAAATTTTAGTTTGAGTTTAGTGTAAGGCTTTTTATGATGGATTTCCATAGCAAAATGTTGACACGATATGGGAAAATGTGATATATCAGAGGAGATGGGGAAACGGAAAAGAAAACCGGATTTGGGAACGGGACGAGTGACATAAAGCGAAAGGAACGGTAGAAGATGGGACTTTTCAATGTGTGGTATGCTCATACGGATGTGATGTTACAGGATATTTGCCTGTTACAATACGGAGAGCAGGAATGTGACAGGGGCTACGGGTACGGACCTTGTATCCGGAATTTTTATTTCGTTCATTATGTGTACAGCGGAAGAGGTCATCTTGTGATTGAAGGGAAGCGGTATGAGATTGAGGCGGGACAGTATTTTTTAATATGTCCGGGACAGATTGCTTATTACGAGGCGGATACGGAGGAACCGTGGGTGTACCGTTGGTTTGAAATATCCGGGGCACTTTGTAAAAGGCTGATGGAGACTGCGGGCTTTTCGAAAGAGTGTCCGGTGCTTACCGACCGGGAGGACCGGGTGGGGGATGCGGTGTTAGCTCTCATCAGGTCGGAAGTTGCGGAGTTTCCGGTACTTTTGGGGAGACTGTGGGAGATTTTGCATGCCATGACGGTAGGACATGGGGATGTGACGGGAGAAGGAGAACGGGAGGACTATGTGCGTAAGTGCGAAACCTACATCCGGATGAATTTACATAAGAAGCTACGGGTGACGGAACTGGCGGAATATGCAGGTATCGACCGCAGTTACCTGAGCCGGTTGTTTCAGGCACAGAAGGGTTACAGTCCCCAGCAGTATATTTTAAAAATGAAGATGGAAGCGGCGGCGCAGCATTTGAAAAAGAAGGAGCTGTCTGTAAAAGAGGTGGCGCTGTGTGTAGGCTACGAAGACCCGCTGGAGTTTTCCAAACAATTTCACCGGCAGTTTCAGGTGTCGCCGACACAGTGGCGGAAGAAGGCTTTTTATGAACAGTCCATTCATGGGTTTGTGGAGTGAGATCGGAAGAAAAGTTTCTTTGTTTTGTTAAAATATTACAGTAAGAAATCGATTGCTATAGATTATGAAATATTGATATGGTATAAAAAAACGAAGAACGAGTAATACAAAGGTAAAAGAGTAAAAATGCATTGGATAGGCGAAAAACAGCGATATAACAAAATGAACAATAGTTGATAATATAAATATTTGCATATTTTTGCTTGCAAGATGAGAAAAAGTGATGTATAGTAATGTGAATAAAGGAATAGAAGAAGTATTGGGGTTAGCACTCGTAGAATATAGAAACAATGCAAATTTGTAGTCAATCGTATAAGGAGAGTTGCAGATGAAGCAGGGCAAGCAAAGGACAATGGAAATCAATGAAAAGACCTCCATGCTATTTTTGGCTGGTCCGATTTTTGTGGAGCTGTTGTTAAATATTTTAATTAATAACGTGGATACCGTCATGCTCAGCCGGTATTCGGAAAACTCTGTCGGCGCGGTGGGAAACGCTAACCAGATGATGTTTTTGTTTATTATTATGTTCAACGTGATTGCAAGTGCTACCGGTGTTGTGGTAGCCCAGTACCTGGGAGCGAAAAAGACGGAGAATATGAATCAGATTTATACCTTATCGGTGGTGTTTAACCTGACCCTGGGTGTGATTTTAAGTGCGGTGGTATTTTTATTCCGGGACACCTTTTTGCGAGTGTTAAAGGTAAGTCCGGCCCAGGTAGAGGATGCCGGTATCTACATGGCCATTGTGGGCGGCTTCCTGTTTTTACAGGCGGGCTACAATGTTATGGTACAAATTTTGCGATGTCACGGCTATACGCGAGTGGGAATGTTTATTTCTCTTGCGGTAAATGTAGTGAATATCGTGGGTAACTGGCTGTTCCTGTACGGTCCGTTAAAGTTCCTGAATTTAGGAGTGGCCGGTGTTGCGATTTCCACTGTAACGGCCCGTATTCTGGCGCTTTCTGTGGCATTGTTTATTTTCTTCCGCTATAAGATCGGTAAGATTTCTTTGAAGACGCTGAATCCGTTCCCGAAGCAGATTTTGGTGAAGATGTTAAAAATCGGCGTGCCGTCTGCGGGAGAGAATCTGGCCTATTCCATGTACCAGCTGGTGTTGCTTTCTTTTATTAATCCCATGGGTGAACTGGCGGCCAATGCGAAGGTATACAGCAATACGCTGATGTCCTTTTCGGTGGTATTTTCCAATGCGCTGGCCCAGGCAACCCAGATTGTAACAGGACATCTGGTAGGCGCAGGCAGAGAGGATGCGGCGGATAAGCGGGTAATGAAGACTTTGTTTACTTCTCTTCCGGTGGCAATCGGAATCGCAACGCTGAACTTTTTAATTTGCCCGTGGACGTTAAAAATCTTTACCTCTAATCCGGAGGTAGTGCCTTTGGTTCAAAAGGTACTGGCGGTAGGTATTGTGCTGGAAATCGGACGTACCACAAATCTTGTGGTTATCGGCAGTATGAAGGCAGCGGGAGATGTGCTGTTCCCGGTACTGATGGGACTCTTGTGTATGTGGGGATGCGGTGTGACAGTAGGCTATACCTTCGGTGTGGCACTTTCCTGGGGCATCGGCGGCGTATTTATGGGAACCGCTGCGGATGAATGTCTCCGTGGAATTATTATGATGATTCGTTGGCGTCTCGGAAAATGGAAGGGAAAGGCTATTGTGCGGCGGGGAGCCTAGTCCTCGTAAGAGCGGGAAGACGCGCGTTTTTTCCGGCGGACGCGGTTGATGTGCCGCTCAAAGTCACCGTTATTTAAAAGCTTGGCTAATACATACTGCATAAAAGTGGGTACCGTGCAGGAGTAGAAGCCGAGCTTTTTTTGAAATTCTCCGGTCAGGTGCTTCGGAAGTACCATGTAGCCGATACGAAGTGACGGCGAAATGGTTTTGGAAAAGGTGTTCATATAGATAACATTGTCATCGGAAGTGTGGGAAAACAGGGTCTCTTCCGGCTTTTTCGAGACGGTAAATTCCGATTCGAAGTCGTCCTCGATGATATAACGTGTCCTGTTTGCCGCCCAGCGCATATATTCGTGCCGTTTGGAGGCAGAGGCGGTGATGCCGCTGGGAAAACTTCGATAAGGAGAAATATGCAAAACATCGGCGGTACAGGAACGCAGTGCGACGCTTTTGATTCCGTCGGTGCCTAACGGGAGCAGAGTGGTGTGTACATCAGCAGCGTTGTACACCTGCTCGATTTTTTTATAAGAAGGAGATTCTAACGCATAGACTTTATCCCGTCCCAGTAATTCCACAATCAGACTGTACAAATATTCGGAACCGGAACCGATGATAATTTGTTCTGTATCGGCAGAGATGCCACGGCTGCGTAATAAATACCGGCGCAGGGCATCCCGTAGTTCAAGACAGCCGGAATTCGGGCTACGGTCAAGAATCGCTTCTTCGTAATCGCTTAACACGCTCCGCATGGTCTTTGCCAGTACGGAGAAAGGGAATTCCGGTGCAATGTCGGTTGTGTGATGGGGAAGAGAAGCAGTGGTGAAAGAGGTTTCGCCTGCGGAGGACAAAAAAGTATCCTCGGTACGAAAGCTGACGAAGTAGCCGCTGCGCTCTCGGGCTTCCGTGTATCCTTCCTCGCATAAAAGGGCATAAGAATGCTCTACCGTAACCGTGCTGATTCCGGTTTCTGCGGCAATGAGACGTTTGGAAGGAAGCTTTGTACCGTAGGGATAAATTCCTTTGATGATATCTTCCCGGACTTGCTTATAAAGTTGAAGATAGGCCGGGACATTGTCGGTTTGCTGAATATTGTACTTCATCTGGTATTATAAAATTCTCCTTTTCTGACTATTATCGTATGACCAAATTTATTATATACTGAGAAAAGTAAAATTGCAAGGAGGGAAAACGAATGTCACACAATCATCAGAGAAAGATTGCGGTCATTAATGATTTTTGCGGATTCGGGCGTTGTTCGTTAGTGGTGTCTCTGCCGATTATTTCCGCCATGAAGCTGCAATGTTGTCCGATTCCGACTTCGATTTTCTCAAATCATACCGGGTTTGAAAGCTTCTTTTATACGGATTATACCGGCTATATGGATGCTTACATAGAGGAATGGAAGAAATTGGATTTGCACTTTAACGGCATTCTCACCGGATTTTTGGGCTCCGCAGAGCAGACTGCCATTGTAAGGCGTTTTCTGGAGCTGTTTAAAAAGGATGATACGATTACGGTAATCGATCCGGTGATGGGGGATTATGGAAAACTTTACCCGACGTATTCTCCGGCATTGGCAGAGCAGATGAGTTCCCTTATATCCTTTGCGGATATCTTGACACCGAATCTGACGGAGGCCTGCATTCTTACCGGTACAGACTATCGCGTAGATATGTCGGAAGAAGAAATTACGGTGCTGTGTGAAAAATTAAGTAAATCGGGACCGAAAAAAATAGTGATTTCCGGTTTGGAACGCGGAGACGACTTAGATAACTTTGTGTATGAGGCAGGGAAAGCACCTGTTATTGTAAAAGAGCATAAAGTCGGTCCGTGTCGTTCGGGAACAGGGGATGTATTTTCATCTATTATTGCGGCAGATGCGGTAAACGGTGTCGAATTCATTCGCTCCGTCCGTCATGCCTCTTCTTTCATTGCGAAAGTGTTGCGTCGGACAGTGGAATTGGATTTGCCGAAAACCGACGGAATCTGTTTCGAGGAATATTTGACGGAAATCGAAAAAGGAGATTATTAAGTATGAAAAATAAAAAAATTAAGTATATGTGCCTTGCCGGCATTTTTACCGCGGTTGTATTTGTATTTACGGCCTATTTACATATTCCGAGTCACACGGGCTATACCCATGTTGGTGATGGTTTTATTTATTTGGCTGCCAGCCTGCTTCCGCTTCCTTATGCAGTGTTTGTCGGTGCGGGTGGGGCATTGCTTGCCGACTGCCTGACGGGATTTGCAATCTGGGCACCGGGATCTGTGATTATTAAGACGGTTGCCGTTTTGTTTTTCTCGGGAAAAAGCAAAAAAATACTTTCGGTAAGAAACCTGCTTGCACTGTTACCGGCTTGGGCGGTGTGCATCGGTGGCTATTATTTGTACGAAGCTTTGATTACCGGGAACTTTGTGGCACCGGCGGCCGGGATTCCGGGTTATGTGACACAATCAGCACTCAGCAGTGTTTTGTTTGTTGCAGTGGGACTTGCGTTAGATAAGCTGAAGGTGAAAGAGCGTATGTTGAACGGAGGACAAGAAAAATGATGACCATTACGTATCCGGTGAAAAACGGAATTTATGTAAATATGACAAATCGCTGTCCGTGTGCCTGCACATTCTGCCTCAGACATAACGGGGAAAGCATTTTCGGATCCGAGCCGCTTTGGTTGGACCGTGAGCCTACCGTGCAGGAAGTATGTGAGAGCATTGACGGGTGGGATTTTACAAAATATGATGAACTTGTTTTTTGTGGTTACGGAGAACCGACCGAACGTCTGGATGATTTGCTTGCGGTAGCAAAATATGTGAAGGAAAAGTACCTGGTAAAGATTCGAATCAATACCAACGGTCTGGCGGATTTGATTTGGAAGGAAAAAACAGCGCACAAACTGGAAGGATTGATTGACACGGTTTCTGTCAGCCTCAATGCGACCGACAAAGAAACGTATCATCGCCTTGTACGACCGAAATTTGGTGTGGAATCCTATGATGCAATGCTTTCTTTTACAAAGGATTGTGTTGCTTATGTTCCGAATGTGGTAATGACAGTGGTAGATGTGGTTACTACACCGGAAGAACAGGAACAGTGTCGTAAGATATGTGAATCGGTGGGGGCAAAACTTCGAGTACGCCCTTTTGAGAGTTAATTCTTTGAAAAAATAGAATAAAAATTAAAATAAAGCAAACACTGAACGCAAAGAGAATAACAGACGCAACCGTTGTATTGGAATGAGTCTGTGAAGAAAGGCGGCAAAAGAATGAGTGAAACGAAATGTGTCGGTGCGCAAAGTGTTTGCTTTAGGTCAGATGTGTATGTACTGGGACGTGCGGCGGTCGTCGGAAAAAAGGAAGGCGAAGGACCGCTTCGTTCTTTTTTTGATGTGATTGATACGACGGATATGTTCGAAGGCGAAAACTGGAATGATGCGGAGAGTCGGATGATGCAAAAGGCGGCAACTTTGGCAATTAAAAAAGCGGGACTGACTCCGAAGCAGGTACGTATGCTGTTTGCCGGAGATTTGCTGGGACAGCTTCTTGCCAGCTCCTTCGGTGCGGGAGAACTGCCGATTCCGTTTCTCGGTGTATACGGCGCCTGTTCCACCATGGGAGAGAGTCTGATGCTTGCCTCCATGGCAGTGGACGGCGGGTTTGCGGATTGCGCCGAAGCGGTAACCTCCAGTCACTTTGCCAGTGCGGAAAAGGAATTCCGCTTTCCGCTTGCCTACGGAAACCAGAGGCCTTTGGCGGCTACCTGGACCGTAACCGGCAGCGGTGCTATCGTGGTGGGAAACAGGACGGCTCTGGAACGCTGTCGTACCCAAAGAGAGGAGTCTGCAGGGACACACGGAAGAATCGTACCTCCGGGAGTAGAGGTTGTAGTTGCCGGCGGTACCGTCGGAAAGGTCACGGACTACGGAGTTAAGGATAAGGCAAATATGGGTGCGTGCATGGCTCCGGCAGCCGCAGCGGTGGTTGAAGCGCATTTGAAGGATTTCGGACGAACCCCGGAGGATTACGATAAAATAATTACCGGAGACCTGGGCGCGGTAGGCGTGAAAATATTTGCGGACTTGTTGGGACAGAAGGGCTACCGGGTAGAGTCGGTGCAGGAGGATTGCGGATTGTTAATTTACGACAATGAGTTACAGGACACCCATTCCGGCGGCTCCGGTTGCGGATGTAGTGCATCAACTCTGGCGGGATATCTGCTGGATAAGCTATATGAAGGGGAATGGAACCGGATTTTGTTCGTTCCGACAGGAGCGTTACTTTCCCCGGTCAGTGCCAATGAAGGCAGCAGTATACCGGGCATTGCCCATGCCATTGTGTTGGAACGGAAACAGGAGGTGCGATAGGATGGACTATGTACTTTCATTTGTGGTAGGCGGTGTGATTTGTGCACTGGTACAGATTTTGATGGATCAGACAAAGCTGCAACCGGGACGGATTATGGTGCTGCTGGTGTGTACAGGAGCCGTGCTCAGCGCGGTGGGCTTATACGGACCGTTTAAGGAATGGGCGGGAGCCGGGGCGTCGGTTCCGCTGACCGGATTCGGTCATACCTTATTCGAAGGAGTAAAGAAGGCTGTGGACGAGTCGGGCTTTCTCGGAATCTTTAAAGGCGGCTTTACCGCATCGGCGGTGGGAATCAGTGCAGCGCTCATTTTCGGATATCTGGCATCTCATGTGTTTAAATCAAAGATGAAGGATTCGTGAAAATTTGGTGAACAGGGCATTTTTACGGGGTTTTGCTTGCCTTTTTCACTGCGTCGTGGTATACTATAAAGCGTGTTTTCTCTTTTTTGCGGGAAACACGCTGTTTTATTTTTGTAGGATTTAGAAAAGAGGACGATAAGTATGAAAAAGAAGATGTTAACCGCTGCATTTTGTGCGGCTGTGAGTATGGCACTGTGCGCTTGTAATACCACCGGACCTGCGGGGGCAAAGAATCCGACCGTGACGGTTGCACCGACGGCGACATCGGCTCCGACGGCTACCCCGACCGCAATCGAGGAGGCATATGCGGGCTTGCCGATTTCTGATTATGAGGATTATGTGGCAACTACCGTATTGCCGAAGGATTACGTGGGCATGGAGGTAGAGAAAATCACGGAAGCTGATGTGGATCTTTATGTGCAGGAGGTTCTGGAGAATAATAAGGTTCGCCAGTTAAAGGAAGGACCGCTTGAGTTGGGCGATATCGCTATTATTGACTATACCGGCTATGTAGACGGCGTGGCATTTGAAGGCGGTTCCGAAGTGGGTAGGGAATTGGAGCTGGGTTCCGGAGGATTTATAGAAGGATTCGAAGAGGGGCTGGTAGGCGCTAAGAAGGGTGACAGTGTAACATTAAATCTCACCTTCCCGATTGACTATTGGGCACCGGATCTGGCAGGTAAGGACGTTGTATTTGAGGTAAAGATTAATTCTGCGGCAGCTATGGTTGTGGGAGAGTTGACGGATGAGTTTGTAACGAATCTGACGCAGGGGGATTATACCACCGTGGAGGATTTCAGAGAATATGCAACGGGCTTTTTGACCGAGCAGAGAAAGTATAGCTCTATTATGGATTATCTGGTGGAGAACGCAACCTTCGGTAAGTTCAACGAAGAGTATGTACAAGAAGCCTTTGCTTTGGAAAAGGAATATTATGCAATGATGTACGGCTATGACAGCGTAGAGGCATTTGAAGAAGCGTTTACTGCGGAGGTAAGTGCCGTTTTGTGGCAGATGGTAGAAGACGAAATCCGCCGTTACGAGCAGGACAGAGTAGTGCTTTATTGTGTGGCAAAGGAGCAGAATCTGTCATTTGCGGATGAAGAGTACACAACTGCCATTGAGGAGTATGCCGCAAGCAACGGAGTTACCGTAGAGGAATTGTATAAGCTTCAGAGCGAGGAAAGTCTTCGTCAGTCCATGTTAATGGAAAAGGCACTGGAGTTTTTGTTGGATAGCATTGTTGAAGTTGAGAAGGAGGCAGAGTAATGAATTTAAAGGGGCGTTCGTTTTTAAAATTATTGGATTTTACACCGGAAGAGATTTTGTATCTGGTGGATTTGGCAGCGGATTTGAAGGATAAGAAGAAAAAGGGGATTCTTACCAAGGAGTATCATGCGGGCAAGAATGTGGCGTTGATTTTTGAAAAGACCAGTACCAGAACCCGTTGCTCCTTTGAGGTGGCAGCTTATGATTTGGGTATGGGCTGTACTTATCTGGACCCGGCCGGTTCTCAAATCGGGAAGAAGGAAAGCATTGCGGATACCGCAAGAGTACTGGGAAGTATGTATGAAGGTATCGAATACCGCGGTTACGGTCAGGAAATCGTGGAGGAGTTGGCGAAGTATGCCGGCGTGCCGGTATGGAACGGTTTGACCAATGAGTTCCACCCGACCCAGATGCTGGCGGATGTACTTACCATTAAGGAAAAACTGGGCAGAATCAAAGGCGTAAAGCTGACCTATATGGGGGATGCCCGTTACAATATGGCAAACTCCCTTATGGTTGTTTGCGCAAAGTTAGGTATGCATTTTACCGCATGTACCTCCCCGAAGTATTTCCCGGATAAGGATTTGGTGGCGCAGTGTAAGGCAATCGCGGCACAGACCGGGGCTACCATTACGCTTACCGACGATGTAACGGCAGGTACCAAGGGTGCGGACGTGATTTATACTGATGTGTGGGTATCCATGGGCGAGCCGGACAGCGTGTGGAAGGAGAGAATCAAAGAGCTTTCTCCGTATCAGGTAAATAAGGCGGCAATGGACAATGCAGGCCCGCAGGCGATTTTTATGCACTGTTTACCGGCGTTCCATGACTTAAAGACCACCATCGGAAGGGAAATCAGTGCAAAGTACGGTATTTCCGAGATGGAAGTAACGGATGAGGTGTTTGAGTCGGCGCAGTCTGTGGTGTTTGATGAGGCTGAGAACCGTATGCATACCATTAAGGCGGTTATGTTGGCGACCCTCGGTGAGCCGGAGAAATAAAGCACAGGGTTTTCTAAGAAATCTAATCATTTTCTAATTTGATTTTTGACCGAACCTCTTGTATGATAGAGACAGATACAAAAACGCTATAAAGAGAGGTAATGGGTATGAAGAAAAACAATTCGGTAGGTATTATTTTAGGATTGCTGTTTTTGGTAATCGGCGGCGGATATCTGTTAGAGGTGTTTGGGGTCATTGACAATTTTACGATTTTCTTTGACGGCTGGTGGTCGTTGATTCTTATTGTACCGTGCTTTTTCGGTTTGTTCCGTAAGGACGGTGCAAAGGTCGGAAACTTAATCGGTATCGCGGTCGGCTTGTTTCTGCTGTTGATGGCACAGGATGTGTTAAGCGGCAGAAGATTGTGGGCGCTTTTAGTGGCGGCCATTTGTGTACTCATCGGTGTAAATCTGATTCTTCCGAAGAGCCGGAAGCAGGGGGATACCGACACGAATACGGATCGGTTTGACCGGGGAGACAATTTTGCGAAGGATTCCGCAAATCATTCCGGAGCGGTTCATGTAACGGATGCGGAAGTGATAGAAGATGCGGTATATCGTGAGGTGCAGGATGCAGTAGGTGAAGAGGGAGAATACTTTGAGGAAACCCGTCAGACCTATGAAAACGTCGGAACGATGGATAAAATCGTGTGTTCCGCAGTATTTTCCGGAAGAGATATCCGGGTAGACAATTCCGAATTTAGCGGAGCGGATCTTTCGGCCTTGTTCGGCGGAATCGACCTGAATTTGAAGAATGCCGTAATCCGCAGAAATGTAACCATTGATGTAAAAGCAGTGTTCGGCGGAATCGATATTTTAATGCCGTCGAATGTCCGGGTTGTGGTGGATGTCACTCCGATTCTCGGTGGCGTGGAAAACGGTACCAGAACGCCTCTCGGTGCGGATGAAAATACTCCTACGGTATTTATCCGCGGCACCTGTTTGTTCGGCGGATTGGAAGTAAAATAAGAAGCGGAGGCTTTTATGTACGAGGGACGAGTTGTGCTGAGTGTCAGCAACGCCTATGAGCAGAAGTATTATTTAAACGAGGATTTCGGTGGTCTTCCGAAGACGATTCAGGATGAACTGAAGATTATGTGCGTTCTCTATACGGAGGATGTGGGCGGGATTCTTTCTCTCGTGTTTGAAGAAGACGGGACCCTGGTTTTTGAAACGAATTCGGATGAGGGGGATTTGCTGTACGACGAAATCGGCAGCGTGCTTCTGATTAAGAAATTACAGGAAGAGAAAAAGGAACTGTTGGAATCTCTGGAGCTGTATTTCAAAGTATTTTTTATGGGAGAAGATCCGGGAAAGTTAATTGTTCCGGGCTATTAAGCGGATAACGGTGCGAGGGATGACATTTGTCGTTCCTCGCCCTTGTGTATGTGTGGCGGGATACCGCTCTTTGGCCGGGCAGAAGGGCTTGCGGCAACGGCGGTACTTGGAAAAGCGGAAAGGAGATTGTATATGTTACTTGCCATTGATGTGGGAAATACAAATTTTACCTGTGGGATTTTTGACGGAGAGGAATTGGTAACCACCTTCCGTATGACGACAAAGGAGAAGCGTACCTCGGACGAGTACGGACTGATGTTTTGCGGCTTGGTGGAAAACCGGGGCGTAAAAAAGGAGCAGATTACGGATGTAATCATTGCGTCGGTAGTGCCGGATGTGATGCATTCCCTGACCAATTGTATCCGGAAGTATTTTGATTGTAAGCCGGTGATTGTGGGGGCGGGAACCAAGACCGGTCTCCGTATTGTTACGGCAAATCCGAAGGAAATCGGTGCGGACCGTGTGGTGGATGCGGTGGCCGGATATGAACTGTACGGCGGACCGGTGCTTGTGATTGATTACGGTACGGCAACTACTTATGATTTGGTAAACGGAGAGGGCGAGTTTGTCTCCGGCGTGACCAGCCCGGGTATCGCCATTTCCGCCAATGCGCTCTGGAATGAGGCGGCAAAGCTTCCGAAGATTGAGATTAAGAAGCCGGAGTCTATTTTGGCAAAGGAAACCATTTCCAGTATGCAGGCAGGCCTGGTGTACGGCACCATCGGTCAGACCGAGTATATTGTTAAGAAGATGATTGAAGAATCCGGATATTCGGATGTGAAGGTAGTGGCAACCGGCGGCCTTGGGCGTATTATAGCAGAGGAGACCGATTGTATCGACGAATACGATCCGATGTTGACTATGAAGGGATTGTATTTGATTTGGCGCAGGAATAAAAGTAATAAGTGATATGTGATGTGTGCGTCGGCGGAATGCGAGAGAGGCAGAAGAGAGCAGATGGGATATCAAAGTTTACAAATCGGAAATGTAAAGACAGACGGAATATTGGCCCTGGGGCCGATGGCAGGTGTAACAGACCTGCCTTTTCGTTGTCTTTGTAAGGAACAGGGTGCGAGCCTGATTTACACCGAGATGGTCAGTGCAAAAGGAATCCTTTATAACAATAAAAATACGAAAATCATGTTGGAAACCGCAGAAAGCGAACGACCGGTGGCATTGCAGCTTTTCGGTGAAGACGCGGCAATCATGAGCGAGGTGGCAAAGCGGATTGAGGAGCTGCCCTTTGACATCTTGGACATCAATATGGGCTGTCCGGTGCCGAAGGTGGTCAATAACGGAGAAGGCTCCGCTCTGATGAAGGACCCGGCAAAGGCGGGACGTATTATTGAGGCAATTGCAAAGGCGATAAAGAAGCCGGTTACGGTAAAAATCCGTAAGGGCTTCGGCAAAGACGATGCCAATGCACCGGAGATGGCGCGGATTGCGGAAGAAAGCGGTGCTGCGGCCATTGCGGTCCACGGACGTACCAGAGAGCAGTACTATAGCGGCAAGGCAGACTGGGACATTATACGGCAGGTAAAAGAGACGGTAAAAATACCGGTCATCGGCAACGGTGATATTTTTACCCCGGAGGATGCGAAGCGGATGTTAGAGGAAACCGGCTGTGACGGACTGATGCTGGCCCGTGGCGTACAAGGAGATCCGTGGCTGTTTCACCGGGTGAATCACTATCTGGAGACGGGAGAGTTGCTTCCGAAGCCGGCTATGTCAGAGCTTATCGAGACAATTTTGCGTCATGCCAAGTTGCAACTGGAGTTTAAGGGAGAGTACCTCGGCATGCGGGAGATGCGCAAGCATGTGGCCTGGTATACCACGGGATATCCGAACTCCGCGAAACTCCGGGTGAAGGTGAATGCGGTGGAGACCATGGCGGAGCTGGAGGCGTTGCTTGCGAGCTACGCGGGGGAGTGCGAGGAATAGGGATTTGCGGCTTTGGAGCCGGTTGGAGGCTACTCTTGTCAAAACAGGGAATTTACAATAGGAATATAACAGAAAACTGGGCAATCTGACAAAAATAAAAAATATTTCAAATTGGGTGTTGACAATTTAATAAAAAGAGTGTATGATAGCGAAAGACAAATGTTCGCGAGAGAAAAACACTCGGTTAAAGATGGAGGTAGAAGATTATGGCAAAGTTAAGAGTCGGAATTTTAGGTGCAACCGGTATGGTAGGACAGAGATTTATTGCTCTCCTTGAGAATCATCCGTGGTTTGAGGTAGTGACCGTGGCAGCAAGCCCGCGTAGCGCAGGTAAGACCTACGAAGAAGCAGTAGGCGATCGTTGGAAGATGACCACTCCGATGCCGGAAGCAGTGAAGAAGTTAATCGTAAAGAACGTAAACGAAGTGGAAGCAGTTGCTGCAACCGTTGACTTCGTATTCAGCGCAGTAGATATGACTAAGGACGAGATTAAGGCAATCGAGGAAGCTTACGCTAAGACCGAGACTCCGGTAGTTTCCAACAACAGCGCACATCGCTGGACCCCGGACGTTCCGATGGTAGTGCCGGAAATCAATCCGGACCACATGAAGGTTATCGACTTCCAGAAGAAGCGTCTCGGTACCAAGAGAGGCTTCGTGGCAGTAAAGCCGAACTGCTCCATTCAGAGCTACGCTCCGGTACTTACCGCTTGGGCAGAGTTTGAGCCGTACGAAGTAGTGGCTACCACCTATCAGGCAATCTCCGGTGCAGGTAAGACCTTCAAGGATTGGCCGGAAATGGTAGAGAACATCATCCCGTACATCGGCGGTGAGGAAGAGAAGAGTGAGAAGGAGCCGCTTCGTATCTGGGGTGAGATTAAGGACGGCGTTATCGTGCCGGCTACCTCTCCGGTGATTACCTGCCAGTGTATCCGTGTTCCGGTATTAAACGGACACACCGCTGCGGTATTCGTAAAGTTCAGAAAGAAGGCAACCAAGGAGCAGCTTATCGAAAAGCTTGTGAACTTCAAGGGCGTTCCGCAGGAGCTTGAGCTTCCGAGTGCACCGAAGCAGTTCATCCAGTACCTTGAGGAAGACAATCGTCCGCAGGTGAAGCTTGATGTGGATTACGAGAACGGCATGGGCGTTTCCGTCGGCAGAATCCGTGAGGATTCCGTATATGACTGGAAGTTCGTAGGCCTTTCCCACAACACCGTTCGCGGTGCGGCAGGCGGCGCAGTACTTTGCGCAGAGCTTCTGAAGGCACAGGTATATATTGAAGCGAAGTAATTTGAAGTAATCGAATATAGAAGGAACAAAAATAAAGTCCGTCGGAAACATGGTTTCCGGCGGATTTTTTACATTTCTTCATTCTGCCAGTATGCGGACCACTCGGTACGCAGGTCGCGGCAAATCTTTTTGCTGAAATATACGGTCTGGTTGTCTTTGAAGGTCACATCTTCCACACCGATTTTGGTAATGTTGTGTAAATTGACAGCCAGAGATTTGCTGCAATGGGAAAAACGTGTATCCTCCAAAAGCGGTGCAATGGCCTCCGCAAAAGGAACACGAAGCAGGATGCTTTCTACGACACTGCTGTTGGTAAGGTGGTAGCAGAGCGCACGCTTGCGAAGCTCCACAAACAAAATGCTGTCAAAGGAAACACGCATACTGCATTCCTTTGTCTTTATGATAATGTTGTCATTCTTTTTCTCCACAACAGACGAAACGATCTTATCAAAGGCTTGTAAAAAGACATCCGGGATGACGGGCTTTAAGATATAATTGGAAGCCTCGGCCCGGTAGGAGTCAATGGCGAAATCCATGCTGGAGGTAAGGTAGATGATACTTCCGTCGTAACCCTGCTCCCGAAGCTTGACGCCCAGCTCGATGCCGTCCATTCCCGGCATGAGAATATCCAGAATATAAATATCGAATCCGCCTACCTTTTCTGCTGCTTCCAATAAATCCTCAGAATCGGAAAAGGCAGAAAAAGAAAGACTTTTGTCTTGGTGCGCGGAGGTGTACTCCGACAATAGTTTCAGTATTAAAAAACGTGACATTTCGTCATCATCACAGATGGCAACATGCATGTAGGAACCCTCCTATCTTTATGGTAACTCTATTTTATAATAAAATCGAAAGAAAGTCCATACGAACGAACAAATTTTACGCAAAAAACGACCAATTTTACGCAAGCCCCCACAAACGATTTTTTTTGTGATAGAGTATGATAGGTTGAAAAAGTGACTATGTCCGACAAACGGACGAAGGTGTAACGGCGGAGTACGCCGCAACGGGGATTATTACTATTTGAGGAGGAATTGCATATGGAATTTTCATTTGATTTTCAGAGTCTGAAGGAACCGAAGAAGCTGTTGTTTTTGGGAATCTTGTTACTGGCAATCGGGGCTTTTATGTTTGTGGGCCTTGACTGGAATGACGGTGTGACAAGAGAGAATTGTATTACGCTGGAGGCAACTTTAGAGGATTGTAAGTATCGTTCGGGAGATAAAGGGCTGGATTCCAACAGTATTTATCTGACCTTCCGGGATTATTCCGATCATCTTGATATCCATTCCAGTTGTGCCAATGATAAGCTGACACAGGATCTGATGGCGCTGCGGTCCGGGACGAAGATGCGGCTTGTGGTAAGTGAGGAAACCCGTTACATTTATGAGATATCGGTGGGCGGAGAGACATGGCTGACCTTTGAGGATGCCATAAAGAAAATCAACAACAATATGGAGTTCGGAAAGTGTATCGGTTATGTAGCACTGGCTGTGGGAGCAGTCTTTACTTTGGTTGTGCTTGTCTCATTTTTGTGGGATGAGATACGTAAAGGCGTGGTAAAACGGACAAAATGTGTATAAGCAATAGCAACAATCCCATTGACTATTTTATAGGAAAGGCGTATACTAGTACTGATACTAAACGCTTGGAGGAGTTACTATGTCGCGTTCAAAAAGGAAGAACACAAAGTATGAAATATTACTGTGTGCCACGAAGTCTTTCCTAGAAAGAGGCTATACGGATACCTACGTTACCGTAGTTGCAAAAGATCTGGGAATCAGCACGGGAAACCTTACCTTTCATTATCCAACAAAGGAACATATCCTTGCAGAAATGTTGAAAGAGTTGTGTGCATTTCAGGCACAAGCAGATGCCAAAGAAGCAGATAAGAAATATTCTCTATTGATTGACTATCTGTTTGAACTGGCAATGTTTGCTTCTGTTTGTGAGGAGAATCCGAATATTAAGGATTTGGTAATCGCTTCATTTACACAGCCATTACCTCTTGCAGTTATTCGTGCTAATGATACGGAAAGGTCAAAAAGAACCTTTGCGGAGTTTTGTAAGGAG
>JAFTPY010000044.1 GCA_017463035.1 Lachnospiraceae bacterium | reverse complement strand
GGAAGCCTTCGCCACCCCGCAATTTCTTTCTTCGCAAGTATAGTTTCACCCGAATTCAAAGAAATATACGAAGACAAAAAAGAAAAAAGCGAAAGATATCCGGAGAAACCTCCGCACAAACTTCGCTTCGTTCCTAATACTATATTAAAAAAATGCATCTTCCGGCGTTCTGTCTACCGTACCTCCTGTCCCGCTCGCCGCTTTGCTTGCTCTTCCTTAGAAAACACACAGCCACAGTAATCCTGCCGATACAAACCGTACTGCGCCGACAGCTCCGTGGACCGCATATAACCGTTTTTCTTTTTAAAATCAGAATATAGATAAGCCACGCCGTACTCCTCCGCCAGACGTCCTCCGATGGAATTTAACCGCTCCGCATCCTTTAAAGGACTGATGGAAAGGGTGGTGGTAAAATAATCGAAGCCGCCCTGCTTTGCCGCCTCTGCAGCTTCCCGAAGTCGCATCTTATAACATACGGTACAACGGTCGCCGCCCTCCGGACAGGTCTCCAGTCCCTTTACCGCCTCGTAAAACTCCTCCGGGCGATAGTCTCCGGCAAGAAACGACACCGGGTACTTTGTGGGAAGTTCGGAAATCAAACGCTCCTGCTCCGCCACCCGGGCTTCATACTCACTTACGGGTGAAATATTCGGATTGTAGTATAACACTGTAATTTTAAAATATTCCGAAAGATATTCTAAAACATAGCTGCTGCAGGGAGCACAACAACTGTGAAGCAACAACGTTGGCACTCTGCCGTCTGCCTGCTCCCGTGCAATGGTCTCCTCCAGCTTTTTCTGGTAATTCTGTTTTTGTGCCTGCATCCGACTCACCGCCTTCCGTACCGCACAGCATCAAACTCATACTTTCATCTTTTCCCGGAAAACCGGACTTCTTCATGATGTCTCTACTTTCCCAGGTACTCCTTTAACACCTCGACCAAACGATCCATCTGGGCATCCGTACCGATGGAGATTCTTAAATAATTATCGATACGCGGCGTCTTAAAGTAGCGCACAAAGATATGCTTGTCTCTTAACATAGTAAACAGCTCCACCGCAGGAACACTTTCGTGCGTCGCGAAAAGGAAGTTGGTCTTGGAATCCGGGAAGGAAAAGCCCAGCGCACCAAGCTCCTTTTTCATACGCTCTCTCGTTGCGATTACTTTTGCCGTACATTCCTTAAAATATGCAACATCCTTTAAGGCTTCCGCACCGCACAGGATGGACGGATAATTCATGGTATAAGAATTGTAGGAATTACGTACTGCATAAATAGCGGAAATCACCCGCTCACTGCCGAAGGCGTAACCGATACGCATACCCGCCATGGAACGGGACTTGGAAAAGGTCTGCACCACCAGCAGATTCTCGTACTTTTCAAGTAAAGGAAACGCCGACTCACCGCCAAAATCGATATAAGCCTCATCCACCACAACAATGGAATCCTGATTATTCTTTACAATATCTTCAATAAAGTCCAACCCAACCGCAATGGAAGTCGGTGCATTCGGATTGGCAAGCACGATACCGCCGTTCTCGCCCAAATAATCCTCCTTCTTAATACAGAAATTCTCGTCAAGAGGCATCCGCTTATACGGTACACGGAACAAATCCGCCCATACGTCATAGAAGGAATAGGTAATGTCCGGGAACAAAATCGGCTTGTCCGAACAAAAACAGGTCATAAAAATCATTCCAAGAACATCATCGGAACCCACGCCAACAAAAATACGCTCCGGCGCAATGTTGTACTGCTTGGATAACTCATCCACCAAAAGCTTTGCACTCGGATTCGGATACAGCGTCAACTTAGCGGAATCCATTTCCTTCAATAATTTCGCCACCCCCGGCGCCGGCGGATACGGATTCTCATTTGTATTTATTTTAATCATATCCGGAAAATCCGGCTGTTCTCCCGGTACATACGGAGTAATCTCTCTCAGTTTCTTTTCCCAGCTCTTCATCCTCATTCTCCTCGCTTATTCTTTATTTTTCAATGCAGCACCGCATTTATCGCAATAATCCAGTCCCGCAAGGGTCGTTTCATAACAGGTGGAACACTGTATTCTGGTGGGCGGGATTTCCCTGACAAGCACCGGATGCTCGCAATCCGCGGTCTGCTTTGCCGCCACGTAAATATGCTCCGTTGTCTCGAAATACTCCTCCGGTATTCCCTCCAGCTCATGACTGGTTCTACCGATTTGAATCTGTTTTTTCGGCAACAGCTTCCAAAGGGTTTTCTTCAGTGACATGGGATCCCTCCTTCCTTAATATGGCTTCTATTGTAGCCTCCTTTTTCCCAAAAAGCAAGTAGCAATTCATACAAAGAAGCCATGAAAGCAGGCATTTTCTTAAAGTTCTTCACAAGAACAACGCATTAACGTTCTATCAAATCAAAAAATTAACACGAAACCCTATTGACATTTTTCTGTTTTCTCTTTATTCTTAATACTGGAACAATTTAGAATGCTTAAATCCCCTTCTAGGAGAGCCCATGAATATTATTTTAGTTGACGACGATTTGGCTTCTTTACGGCTGATTACCAAATTTTGTACAATGATTCCGGACATTACGGTGGCCGGGAGC
>JAFTPY010000391.1 GCA_017463035.1 Lachnospiraceae bacterium | reverse complement strand
CTTCCTTGATTTACTGTGGCCTCAGAAACGGTTACGGTTATCGAGATACCGTTCAGGATATTCAGGGTATTACCCACTTGAATCCGGACATGGCAGGAGACAAGATTCGCTTTATGCTTTCCGCTCAGGTTGATAACGGCGGCGGACTTCCGCTTGTTAAGTTTGATCACAAGGCGGGCTTTGAAAATACTCCGGATGATCCTGAGTATGTAAGAGAGACCGGACATCCGTCCTATCGTGCGGACGATGCCCTTTGGTTGTTCCCGACCGTTGTAAAGTACATCGGTGAGAGCGGTAACAAGGCATTCTTAGATGAGGTTATCGTATATGCAAACGGCGGCGAGGATACGGTTTACGAGCACTTAAAGAGAGCCATCAAGTTCTCCATGGATCGTCTCGGCGACCATGATATGCCGGCGGGCTTGCATGCAGACTGGAACGACTGCTTACGTCTCGGTGCAAAGGGAGAGTCTACCTTCGTTGCCTTCCAGCTCTACTATGCAATGACCGAGCTTCGTAAGATGGCAGAGTACAAGAATGATACCGCTTATATCGCATACCTTGATGAGGTACAGGCAAAGCTCGGTGCTTCCTTAGAGAAGTGCTGGGATGAGGACAGATTCATCCGCGGTATCCGTGAGGACGGCGTTGTGGTTGGTGCAAAGAAGGATCCGGAGGCAAATATGTGGTTGAATCCGCAGAGCTGGAGCGTTATTTCCAAGTTTGCCGAGGGTGAGCGTGCAGAGACCGCAATGAACAGTGTTTATGAGCAGTTAAATACACCGTACGGTGCAAAGTTGTTTGACCCGCCGTACAAGAAGCATTACTTTGAGGATGCACTGATGAAGGTTTATAACCTGGATGTAAAGGAGAACGGTGGTATCTTCTCCCAGACCCAGGGCTGGTTAATCCTTGCGGAAGCTTTACTGGGTCACGGAAATCGTGCCTTCGAGTACTTCATGGAGTCCGCACCGATTGCTATGAACGACAAGGCAGAGGTACGTGTGGCTGAGCCGTATATTCATACCCAGTTCACCGAGAGTAGATTGTCTCCGTACGAAGGCCGTGCACACGTTCACTGGTTGACCGGTACCGCATCCACCGTTATGGTCGGTTGTGTAGAAGGTATCTGCGGTATGCGTCCGGACCTTGGCGGTCTTGAAATCGCTCCGTCCATTCCGTCCGCATGGGATGGCTTTACGATTGAGAAGACTTTCCGCGGTAAGAAGTTGAACATCAATATCGACAACTCCGCACATGTGGAAAGCGGCGTAGTGAAGCTTATCGTAAACGGCGAAGAGCTTGTCGGTAATTACCTTCCGGAGGAGAAGCTTGCAGATGTAAATAACATCGTGGCAGTGATGGGCTAAACAGACAGAATAATGTAATAATATAAATCATAATTAAGAGGCTGTCGTGGCAGTGATAAAAGGGATTCACTTCTGCGGCAGCCTTCCTTCACTATAGGAAGCGACCCGCCGCAGGCGGAGAATCTCGCGAACGAGATTCTATGTTCGGATAAGAAAGGAGAAGGTCTATGAAGGAGATTGCATTCGGAACAACGGGGAAAAAACTGCCTGCTATTGTGGTGGGCTGTATGCGCCTTGCGGGGAAAAGCAGAGAAGAAATGGAGCGTTTCCTGCATGCGTCGGTAGAGCAGGGGGCGTACTTTTTTGACCATGCGGATATTTACGGCGGAGGACAGAGTGAAGCGATTTTTGGAGAGGCGCTGAAGAGTAGCACGTCTATTAAGAGAGAAGAGCTGTTTATACAGTCCAAATGTGGGATCAGGAATGGTTTTTTTGATTCCTCCAAGGAGCATATTATCGAGGCGGTAGACGGAAGCTTAAAAAGACTGCAGACGGACTATTTGGATGCCCTTTTAATTCATCGTTCGGATGCACTGGTTGAACCGGAAGAGGTGGCGGAAGCCTTTGAGGAGCTTTATGCCAAGGGGAAGGTCCGTTATTTCGGTGTATCGAACCATAAGCCGATGCAGATTGAGCTGTTAAAGAAGTATGTAAAGCAGCCGCTTGTTGCCAATCAGTTGCAGTTCAGTATTCCGGTTTCTAACATGGTGGCAAACGGACTGGAAGTGAATATGACCACCGACGGAGCACCGGACCGGGACGGCAGTGTATTGGATTATTCCAGACTTCACGATATGACCATTCAGGCTTGGTCACCGTATCAGATGCCGAACTGGCAGGGATGCTTTATTGACAGTGACAAGTATCCGGAGCTCAATAAGGAGATGCAGGTATTGGCCGAGAAGTACGGGGTAAGCAAAACCGCCATTGCAACGGCGTGGATACTTCGTCATCCGGCAGGCATGCAGGTGGTAACCGGAACGGCAAGCGAAGAGCGTCTGACGGAGATTATCGATGCTTGTAAAATACAGCTTTCCAGAGAAGAATGGTATCGGTTGTATTTGGCAGCAGGGCATATTTTGCCGTAGAAGTCTTAAGTATGGGAATGTATTTGTATTTGAAGTAAAGTAAAAGAACCCGCCGGGCGGCTGTAACGGTTGCTTTGGCGGGACTTTTTTTTGTGTACAGGCAAAGTAGCGTTGAGCCGGCGTTGCAGGCCTGCTGCCATAAAGTTAGTAACGATACTTGACACCAAACTGTATTACTGCTATAATACGGTTATGAACTGTATTACACGAGTGATACGGTTGGAAGACGAGTAGAGAAAAGCACGGAAAGAAGTACAAAGTAAAGCACAAGGAAAGGCAGGTGAGTCCCGTGATTGTGGATTTTTCGGAGTTAAAACTAAATGAAGATAGTCCCATTTATATGCAGATTGTCCGGTTTGTAAAAATCAGAATGGTAAACCGGCAGGTACGGGACGGAGATGAGCTGCCTTCCCGGCGAGTGTTATCTGCCGTATTAGAGGTAAATCCGAACACCATCCAGAAGGCGTACCGCCTGATGGAAGAGGAAGGAATACTGGTTTCCTTTGCAGGCTCCAAGAGTTTGTTACAATTTGATGAAAGTCTGGTGGATAAGTACCGGAAGGAACTTTTGGCGGTGGAAGCGGAAAAGTATATTGAGGAAGTAAAGAAAATGGGGTTGACTGTGGAGGAAGCCGTGGAGTTAATAAAAGAGAACTGGTAGGAGGGAGTGAAGGGATTATGGAGAGGACTATGAAAGAACAAGAGAAGGAATGGGAAAAGAACCGTCGAAAAGCTTTTTTCGGCTTACAGTTAAAGTACACGCTGGCACCGATTTTGTGGTTGTACGGAAGTGTGTTTGGGATACTTATGGGGCTTTTCCTATACAATTGGTTCACGAAAATTGCAGAGGCGGACTGTGAGGTGTCCTTTTTGGAACAATTAAAAGCGTTGCCGTTGGCAATCGCATTTATGGTACTGGTTATGGGCGGACAAATTATCCTAATCATTGGATTTGCAAGGCAGGAGAAGAATGCGCTTGCCATGAAGCGTATCCCTCTTCCTAAGGAAACAAAAGATTTGATTTGCTGGGAATATTCTTTTTTAGTGACGGTAAGTGCATTTCTTGTATATTTTCTTATGCTATGTCTGTTGCTGTTAACGGAAAATATAGTATCACCGGAGACTGCATATGGCGGAGCTGAGTTGTATCCGGCGTTCTATCATTTTATGCATATGTATCGTGTGTATCCGATTGCTTCGGTGTGGGCGGTTCCGATACTGATAACTTGTGTTGCATCGGTGTCGGTGCTTTCGTTGATTTGGAAGAGTGACCCTGAGGAGTCGGTGGGAATAAAGGGAGTATCGGGATATTTTGTTCTTGCATCATTTCTCAATTATTGTTTTGTAGAATGGGATGTTCCGGTTTTGGATTATGTTTTAATGCTGCTGTTTGGAAGTATCTACATTGTAAAGATTGTTTTGGTATATCGAAGGAGACAAAGGGATGACAGAGCGGAAGTTATGGAATGGGTGGAGTAACAGGAAGGCGG
>JAFTPY010000390.1 GCA_017463035.1 Lachnospiraceae bacterium | reverse complement strand
CCTTCACCCATTCCGAGCTCTTACTTTCCCTTCCAGAACAGTTCCTCCACTTTGGCCTGACATTCCTCGGGATGGTACAGAAGTTCCGGATCAAGGAAGCTTGACAGCGGATGCATGGACAGATGAAGCCGCACCTCTTCCTTCGAAACCTTGTAGGTATCCACAATCTTCTTCATTTCCGTCAAGCTGATATTCTTCTCTGCTCCGATTGCAAGCGTCGCACTTGTCAGCTCTATTTCACTTGCAAGCTTATCCTCCGACAGACTCTGGTCCACTCCCGCCGCCAATCCGCAAACATATCTGTCGTTTCCCCACTGCCATACATAAAGTTCCAGGCCGTAGGTGGTGTCCAAGTCAAAGTACTCGGGATACTTTTCCCGTAACTGTTGTTCCTCCTTACTCCTCTTTGCACCGGCAATAAGAAGCACCGCAAGTATCACTGCAACCACAATGACTGATGCAATAAGAAGCACCGTTGTTTTTCTTTCCGGTTTTCGTACCGATTCCTCCGATACGGCATATTCTCTTTTCTCTTCTGTTTTCTGTTCCATCATAAACCCTCCCGCCTGATTGATTTCCCTTCTTCTCTATTCTTCTCCCCAAAACAAATCCGTGAGCTTCTCCCGATAACCCTCCGGGTCCTCCGCTGCTTCTAAGTTCAAATAACTGGAGTATGGCATAGAAAACGGTACAATCGTTATCTCCTCCTTCGAATATCCGGAATCTGCCACGACCAATCTTGCGCCCATGAGTCCAATTGATTTCATACTCCAAAGTTCACTTGTAGTATAGCCCTGCTCCGTTTTTTCCTTCACACAACAGGAGTAGCTGCCGGCTGCCAACTGCCAGATAAAGACATACAAGCCTTCCTCGTCGGTGCCGTAACGATACCCGTCTAATCCAACTGTCTCTTCATAATCTGACGGCAACATGATAAAATCTACTTCGCCGCTCCCATACCGTTCTCCCTTTATTGTCATCGAACCATCCTTGTTTTCGATAACCGAAACATTGTCATAAGGGTCCGCATTTTGGTCCGGCCCCTTCGAATCCGACACAGGATTTGTCAAAAAGCATACGGCAATCGCAATCCCGGCAACCACCGTTACCGCCACAATCCAAAAGGCCGGCTTTTTATAATTTAACACCGACTTTACGCGATTCTTTACGCCCACTTCTCCGAAGGCCAGCGGGCAAGCAAGCATCATACGCTTTTGCAAGCTGCACGCCACCAATGCTTCCGCGTAGTTCTTCCGCGCCTCCGGTTCCATTTCCCGCACCACCCGCTCGTCACAGGCACGCTCGATATCTCGGGAAAACAGCAGATAGGAAATCCACAACAGCGGATGAAACCAATATACGGACAGAAGGAAAAACGCAACGGTTTTCCACCAGTGATCCTTCCGCATCAAGTGTGACATTTCATGGGCTATCACACATTCCATCTGCGCCTCTTCCATCCCGGAGGGCAGATAAATCCTCGGCTTTATGATACCGAACACAAAGGGCGTTGCGATACTGTCGCAGAAATAAATATCATCCCGGTAACACAGAGACACCTTTACCTTATGGCGGAGCCACAGATAAGAGGTAAGACTGTAGGCAAACATAATTACCATCCCGGCAATCCAAACCAGCGACACCACAAAGGCAAGTATCTGCATCGGATTGGCACTTACCCCCGGTGCCGGTGCGGCAGAAATACTGTAGCCCGGCGACAGATGCTCCGAAATCAACGGATTTACCGTAGAATTTAACATCGTCACTCCGGTATGTATGGACGGCCGTTCCGCCAGTAAAATCTCCGGCGACACAATTTTTCCGCTGGGAATCAGGCTCAGTATACTTTCCGGGATAAACGGACTCGCTAACCGCAGTCCCACCAGTGCCCACAGGCATACCGTCAGCGACTTCGGTGCCTTATGGCACAACGCACGCACCGCAAACACCGCCAACACCACCCAGGTCGCCGTCAGCCCCATGTTTAAAATTTCTACAAACACTTTTTCCATACTTAACCCTCCCCAAAGGAATCGATAATCCTGCGAATCTCCTCCAATTCTTTTGCGGACGGCTTTTTCCGAGAACCGAAGGCCGCAATAAATGCCGGAAGGGAACCGGAAAAGGTATCCTCCACAAACTTCTCGCTCTGAATCGCGTAAAACTCGTCCTTCCCGATTAACACCGTCACCAGGCTGTTTCCCATCTCGAAAATACCGCGTTCACAAAGCTTCTTCAAGACCGTATAAGTGGTGGTCCGCTTCCAATTCAGCTCTTCTTCGCAAAGCGCCACTAACTCCTTTGTGGACAACGGCGCATGCTGCCACACAATATCCGCAAAACGGGCTTCTACCATACCCAATTTAATTTCAGTCATCCCAACAACCTCCTTGTATTCCCAATAAAGCAAACTGTCTATCAGCGATAGTCACTAATTTCATTCTATCACCGATAGACAGTTTTGTCAAGGGAACTTATTCGAGCTTCACTTTAAATAATTTCACATCATCCTATCTATACATTCTTTTCTTCATTGTCCAATACACAATTCCGTACCAAAAGGCCACCTCTACCACAAAGCTCACCACTGTGATAATAACCAGTTCGACAGATATGTCTGCCCGGAACACATCCATAATCTGTTGCGTCAGTGTACAACGCAAAATTCGTTCCGTGATTTCCGTGCTTAGGTTGCATTTCTCCGCCAGTACCGGCACCAAAAATGCGGACATCATATCCAAAAACTGAAGCCGCAGAAACAAAACCGCCGCTGCCGCAAAATGCTTAATCGCCATTCCCACCAGAACAGTCATCAATGTCACATGCAGGCAAATCACCAGAAAAAGCAATACACGCGCCGGCAACCCGGTCACAGCGCCGGTTCCATTTTTTACAACTACCACTACCTCAAGCCCGATTGCCAGAACAAAGCAGACTATTCCGATACCGATTCCGTCCACCAACACCTTGCTTCCGATGATGTGACCGATTTTATTCCCGGCCATCACTTCATAATATGCGGTCTTTTTCATATATCCCGCAGTTACAAAAAATACAATCACAATAGGGAGATATATGATAAACATATTGCTACACATAAGAAAAGTTTCCATCGTTTCTGCCAGCGTCTTGTCCAACAGAGAAAAATCCGTCAACAACGGCAACATAGCCATCACAAGCGCCGTCAACAGCATCACACGCATATATCCGCCGGAATGTAATAAACGATAAATTTCCGCCCGAATTAATTTACACATGACTTCCACCTACCTTTGCAAGATAATACTGTTCCAGCTCTTCCGCCACCGTAACAAACTTCGTAATTACAAAGTCGTTCTCCGTTATAGTCTTAGATACGGACAATGCGTCCTCCGTCCACACATATAACCGTATTTCCTCTCCGGAAGCCGACATTTGAGCCGAATCTCCCCACATGCTTTTAAGCAGCTCTGCCGTCCGTTCCGTGTTATCGGTTTGGATTGCGATGTACTGTCTGCACTTATCCCGTAGCTCCTCTGCGGACAGATTCTCAATAATTCTTCCCTTGTTGATAATCACAAAGTCCGTACACAGCGACGCCAACTCTGACAAAATATGACTGGAAATCAAAATGGTAATGCCCTGTTCCTCACACAGTTTCCGCAGCAGTTCCCGAATCTCCACAATTCCTTCCGGATCCAGACCGTTAATGGGCTCATCCAGTATCATAACCTCCGGTGCCGACAACAACGCCATAGCAATCCCCAGTCGCTGTCTCATACCCAAAGAGAACTTGTCCACCGGCTTCTTTCCCACGTCACCCAGACCCACAAACGTAAGCAGTTCCTTCCTACGCTTTTTGTCCGTCACGCCCCGTACATAACCCGCATACGTCATATTTTCTTCGGCGGTCATGCCTCCGTCCAGATACGGCGCTTCAATCATAAAGCTAAAACGATTCCGGTGCGCATCCAGGTTCTTCCGTTCCCCGAACAGTTCGATTTCTCCGCCGGTACATTCGGTTAACCCTGCCAACATCCGCATCACTGTAGTCTTACCGGCTCCGTTAGGTCCGATAAGGCCGTAAATATGTCCCTTCTGTACTTCAAGATTCACCCGGTCAGCCACAATCTGCTTGCCGTATTGCTTTGTCAGATTCTCTGTTCTAATTATGTACTCCATACAAACCCCTTCCTACACTTGTTCTGATAGTTCCGTACTTATTCTATCAATTCAGCTATAATTATGCAAGAACAGAGATGACATTCGGCAAAAAGAACAAAGGCAGACTGTTTCGTCTGCCTCAAATATACCGTTCTAAGATTTCCATTGGCCATTAATCACCAATGTTTTTACACCACCTTTACATACGTCGGCTCCGGTATTTCTCTTCCCATCGCTTTTGCAGTTTCAATCCATTCCCCTATCATAAT
>JAFTPY010000389.1 GCA_017463035.1 Lachnospiraceae bacterium | reverse complement strand
TTACTTATCTGGTGAACCGGGAATACCCTCTGCCGGAGGGGTTTGTTCCGGAGGGGCTGACCACGCCGGATGTGCTGTTCCCGTTTTCCGATACAAGCATCGACAAAGCAAAGATGACGCCGGAGGCCGGTAACGCTCTGGCTCGCCTGTTTGACGCGGCCTACGACGAAGCAAAGCTTACCCTGTACGGTGTTTCTGCATATCGCTCCTACGCCCGCCAATATACGATTTACGCCACCAATCTGGTCACCCAAGGCATTGCCCATACCAACCGCTATTCCGCAGCTCCGGGCAGAAGCGAGCACCAAACCGGACTGGCCATCGACATCTCCTGCGCTTCGGAGGGCTTCGGTCTGGAAACCACCTTTGCGGATACGCCGGAAGGCATCTGGGTGGCGGAAAATGCCCACCGGTTCGGCTTCATTCTGCGCTATCCGAAGGATAAAGAAGACATTACCGGTTACAACTACGAACCGTGGCACATCCGCTATGTCGGAACCGAACTGGCCGGATATCTGTACGAAACCGGACTTACTTTAGATGAATATTACGGTGTTCCTTCCGCGTTATCCGCAGAATATCTGGAGACCACACCGCTTATCGATACCACCGCCGAAAGTTACCTTGCCATCTACCGGCAATATCATTAACTATCGGTACCATGTAAAGGAGGAGTTCTATGCGAACCATATTAGCCGTTCTCGTTATTGTTATTTTTTTCATTTTGTTTTTCCCGGTTTGCCTGCTGCTTTTATTGCTCCGCAAATTTAACCGCAGGCTGGCCAGCCGTATTTCCCAGGTCATTGTGCGGGGGGCATTCAAGGCTTCCATGTGGCCGGGCGGCATGAAATATACCGTTTTGGGCACGGAAAACGTACCGAAGGACATCCCGGTACTGTACGCTGCCAATCACCGCAGCCTGTTGGATGCGGCCCTCGGCTACATCGCCGTACCGAATCTCACCGGCTTTGTGGCAAAAAAAGAAATCCGCAAGGTTCCGTTTTTAAATCTTTGGATGTACAACGTAAACTGTCTGTTCCTGGACCGTTCCGACATCAAGGCAGGTCTTAAAGTCATTCTCACCTGCATCGATTACATAAAAGAGGGCTATTCTATTTTTATCGCCCCGGAAGGCACCCGTAGCCACGACAAGGACCCGTTACCGTTTAAGGACGGCAGTCTGAAGCCTGCCCAAAAAACCGGCTGTCCGATTATTCCGGTGGCAATTACCGGCACCGACGACTTATTCGAAAATCATAAGCCGTGGCTTCGAAAAACAAAGGTTATTTTAGAATTCGGCAAACCGATTTACTTAAACGAGCTGGACCCGGAGATTCAAAAACACCCGGGTGCTTATGTCAGAGAAAAGGTAATGGAGCTTTTGGCAGGACACGATGCTCTGCTCCGTTAAAAACTTTTTCTTGCATAAACTTGTCACCCGTGGTAAGATAATCCGTGGGTAAAAAGAAAGAGGAGGGCACAACATGAATCCATTAACCGTTATTGCAATTGTACTCGGCGCAATTCTCGTCGTTTTAATCATTCTTTCCTTTGTAGGAAAAAAGCTTCAGAAGAAGTCCGATGCCGCACAGGCAAACATTACCGCAGGTGCACAATACTATTCCATTATGGTCATTGACAAGAAACGTATGAAGCTGTCGGAAGCAGGCTTCCCGCAAATCGTAGTCGATCAGACTCCGAAGTGGCTCAGAGGCCGTAAGGTTCCGGTTGTTAAGGCAAAAATCGGTCCGAAGATTGCCAGCCTGATGTGTGATGAGAAGGTATTTGACAAGGTTCCGGTAAAGAAGGAAGTCAAGGCTTTCATGAACGGCATTTATATCGTAGACGTAAAGGGACTTCGTTCCGGTCTGGACACCCCGCAGGAAAAGAAGGGCTTTTTCAAGAAGCTTCGTGATAAGGCTCAGAAGGTGGTAGACGAGTCCAAGCAGCCGGCTAAGGCTACTCCGGGCGGAATCGACCCGAAGAAGGGCAAAAAGAAAAAGTAAACACTTTATTCTTCCATAAACAAGTGGGGCTGCGTATGGTGAATGCGCAGCCCCATTTCTCTACAATTTCTTATACCAGTCTTTCAATACCTCTTCTGCCTTTTTCAGATGAATGTTGAAACCGTTATCTTTTGCTGCCTCTTCTCCGGTATCGTAGATGGTGGTACTCCAATCCCACCAGAACACGCCTGCGAACCACGGCTCCTGTCCGAACACAGACAGGCAGGAATCGTAAAAGGCCGCCTGTTCCTCCTCGTCGTGAGGCAAATCCGTATGCATGAAGTCCCAAGGCATGGTGGAACAGCCGTGGGCACTGCGGCATCCGATTTCGATAAAGATAATCGGCTTTTTCCAAAGGTCGTATACTTCCTTCATGGAAACCTTTACCTTCTCCCACTCCTTCTGCATCATTTCGGAAGTGGCACCGCCGGCCTCCGCCACCGGAAAATAGGCGCTGGTTCCCAGATAGTCCACCGCATCAAACCACTTTACCTGCGCCTCACGGCCATGGTTTGTATTGTATACCAGCTTTCCGTGGTAAACAGCTCTGATTTTCGCAATCAGTGCTCTCCAGTGCTTTTCCTTCCGCTCCGTTCCGCTCATTTCACAGCCGATACAAAGCATCTCGCAGCCGGTCTCCTCCGCCAGCTCCGCATAATAAATCATATAATCTTCGTAACTTCTAAACCACTTATCCCAGTATATATCCTTGCCGTTTTCATCCCCGTCGGCAAAATTAATATGGGCGCGCCATACACCGTCCTTACAATTTACCATCGGCTTTAGGCAAACCTTAATACCGTTCTTACGGGCACGTTCCACTGCCGCAATAATGTCGCGGTCGGAGGCGCTCCTTCCGAACTCGAAATTTATCTCCGTGCTGTGAGCCGTCTCCTGATGGGTCACTACCGCCAGACACATCCAGTTAATGCCGGTCTCGTACATCAGCTCCTGGGACTTCACCCCCTCCGGTGAACGATACTGCCCTCTTCTTCCGTAAAACCCGTACGTAAAGCCCTTAATCTCCATACCTTTTCTCCTTTTCCGGGCCGCCGGGAACTGCGTCCCGCCGCCATGTCCTTTGTATCCTGCAACCCATCCCTGCTTTATGCATCCTGTTCGCAGGATTGTACCTTTAACACCAATGTACATTCTCCGGTCTTTTCACCGTTCAACTCCAGACCGTACTTTAACGTTGCACGCAAGAAATCGTCCTCTTCATAAAGCTCCAAAGAACGGGTATCTACCCCTACAAGCAGACTGCCATAGGGAGTCTCGTAACCGGTCAGATATTCTTCTCCCGGCAGAAACAAAAGTCTCGTATTGGACCGGTCTCTTTTTTGCAGCTCCAACTCCTTCTCCGACACCTTAATCCGGCACTTGGTTGCCCTGCCGCTTTCGTCGGTTTCTTCATAAAGCAAATAGTGCTTGTCACCTTTTTTATAATACTGACCGAAATTGATAACCTCAATCGGCGCTTCTTCTTCCTCCACCGCATATTGCAATCCCATAAGGGAAATTACCACATTCTTCTTCATAAAACCTCCTACAACTTACATACCCATTTCTCTACGGAACTCCTTCACGTAAGAGCGGGATACCCTGGCAAACATCTGCGAGGAAAAATATGCCAGACAACTCCGGTCTTCCTCCATTTT
>JAFTPY010000388.1 GCA_017463035.1 Lachnospiraceae bacterium | reverse complement strand
TGCTTCTGACCACCGGAAAGGGAAGCACCCTTTTCCGCAATAAACGTATCATACTGTTCGTTAAAACCTTCGATAAAGTCCGCGGCCTGGGCAATGGTGGCCGCTTCTTTGATTTCTTCCATGGTCGCTTCCGGATTACCCCAACGGATATTGTTGGCTACCGTATCGGAGAACAGTTCACTCTTTTGCATGACATAACCGATTTTCTCACGAAGCGCGTTCAGGTCATATTCCTTTACATCCACTCCGTCAAAGAGTACCGTACCCTCCGTAGCATCGTAAAAACGCGGCAGAAGATTTACAAGGGACGTCTTACCGCAACCGGTGGCACCGATAATGGCAAGGGTCTCCCCCTGCTTGATTTTCAAATTAATATCATGAAGTACCGGATCGCCGTTAGTTCCCGGATAGCGGAAGGACACATTCTTAAACTCAATGGTAGCCTTTCCGGTTCCTTCTTTCACAGAACCACCTTCAATCACCGGATCTGCATCAATCACTTCATTGATACGTCCTGCAGAAGCCATAGCACGGGATACAGACTGGAACATCATAGACACCATCATTACGGACATCAAAATCTGAGTCACGTAAGAAATCGCCGCCATGATGGAACCGGTGGACATGCCCGCATTTTCGATATGTATCTGGAAACCGCCGATATAAATAATAGCGATAACCGCAAAGTTCATAACCAGGGTAATGACCGGTCCGAACAATGCCATAATCTTTAATACCTTGAAATTCGTATCACGAAGTTCTCCGTTTACTCCTTCAAAACGCTTAATCTCGTAATCCTCTTGACCGTAAGCCTTTACAACTCTGGCACCGCCCACATTCTCCTGCACTACGGAATTTACCTTATCCAACTTCTTCTGTACTACCGAGAACAACGGCGTTGCCTTCATGAGAATAAAGGTCACCATAATAATCATCACCGGAAGAGCACAAGCCAGCACTACACCGAAGCTTAAATCCAGCGTCAGCATCATCAGCGCACCGCCGATAAAAAACATAGGTGCACGAACGCACATACGAAGCAACATTTCCACAAACTCCACGACCATAGCGATATCGTTGGTCATACGGGTTACCAAAGAGCCGGTGGTAAAATCGTCGGTCTGCTCAATGGAAAGGGACATCACCTTCTTGTATGCATGTACACGCAAATCCTTACCGAAGCTCTGAGCCGCTCTGGCCGCGGTGTAGGCACAGCATACGCCGAAAAAACCTCCCACCAGAACAATCAACAGCATCAAAAGACCGGTGCGTATAACATACGCCATGTCACCGTTCTCTAAACCACGGTCCACAATACCGGACATCAGCTTCGGCTGCATCAAATCCGCAAATACTTCGCCCATCATCATGAGCGGCGAAACAACCGCAAACAGCCAATACGGCTTCAAAAACCGAAATAATTTCTTCATCTTTCTCCTCCTTTACTTTTTTTGCTTCTTTAATTTCTTTTGAATCAAAAAAAGTTTGTGTCAACACACCACCATGTCGCACGAAACTTATTAATTAGAATTATAACTCACGTAAAAAAATAAGTCAAGAATAGCATATAACTATTCTGTGACTTATTTGTGAACATTGTTTGACTCACATAGAATCCTTTTCTGCTTTATTCTTTCTTTTTTCGGTGTACATCCTCTCATCAGCCAGACGCACCACCTCCTCAATCTGTGCTCCGCTGCCGATTGCATATCCCAAAGAAGCCTGAAAGTTTGTACCGGCCTGCCGATTTAACCGTTCAAAACGTTTTTTCCATTCTTCCGCAACTTTAGCGACCTCTGCTTCACTCCCGTTTTCCAACACAAGTAAAAATTCATCGCCGCCGATACGATACCCTTGTCTTGTTCCGTCACACAGTTCCTGAATCGACATTCCGACGGTCGTAATCAAACTGTCTCCCACTTCATGTCCATGGGTATCGTTCAACACCTTCAGACCGTCCGCATCCCAAAACAACACACCTACGGTCTCAATCGTCGGGTAATGTTTCTCCACCATGGAAATATACTTGTTTTTATTAAACAGTCCGGTCATTCCGTCAAGTTCACTCAGTCTCTTCAACTCCGCTTCACGGATTGCTTTCTTCGCCGAAGCGTGTGCCGCATGACTACCGATAATAATAACCGCAAACAAAATCATACAACGAGGAAGCGCATAATATAACGGCAACGTCCCCCACGGGTTCGCATTCACTGCGTCAAATATTGCTTTATCAGAGCCCGGTACTACATATTTCGATATTGCCCCGGTAGTCAATACCAACATGTTGGCGTCACATAACCCTATAAAATAGCCGGCCATAGTGCTGACAAACATACTTACAATTGTAAGTCCGTACGTATAATATACAACTTTTCTTTTGTAATACTGCATGGACAAACATAGCGGAATCACCGCCACCAAAACCGCCTGATAGGTCAAGAAAATACCGATGGTTGTGGAAAACAGCACCGTTAAAAACAACAATACATATTTCATCCATTTTTTTTCGGCTCCGCCGACACGACAAACCAACCAGCACAAAAGCGTAATAGCCATACTGATTAAATAAGCAGTATTCATCAGTTCGGAATCGATAATAAAAATATTAAAAACATTCAACAACCATACCGCAGTGAGAATCAAAAAAGAATTGATCTGACATCGTACGGTATAACGGTTTGCTTTCGCCTCTAAAGCAGCCATATTAATACGC
>JAFTPY010000387.1 GCA_017463035.1 Lachnospiraceae bacterium | reverse complement strand
TTTTCTTTTATTTTACACCAAAAACGAAACGGCTGCAACAGTGAAGCTTTACATCTCTGTCCTTTCTCGCATCAACTTCCCCTTGCACTCCCCCCTCCTTCGTATTATACTAATCTTATGGATACAAAAGTGCGGAAAACCTTTTCCCGCTTCGTATCCTTACACTTCCGAAAGGAGACCTCCCATGGAATTTCACGGAATCAACAAAACGACCCTGTTAGACTTTCCCAAGCACATCGCTTGTACCGTATTTACCGGACGCTGCAACCTGCGCTGTCCCTTTTGTCATAATGCCGATTTGGTGCTACAGCCGGACTCTCAGCCTGTGATTGCCGAGGAGGCCGTTATTTCCTTCTTAGAGCGCCGCAAGGACACTCTGGAAGGGATTTGCATCACCGGCGGCGAACCGACGCTCCAGAAGGACTTATTGCCGTTTTTAAAGCAATGTAAAGAACTGGGATATCTCACAAAGCTTGATACCAACGGCACCCGCCCGGATGTAATACAGGCTGCACTGGACGAGAAGCTTTTGGACTACATTGCCATGGACATAAAAAACAGCCCGGCACGATATGCCGAGACTGTAGGACTTTCTTCCGTACGCTTTTCCGCCTTTGAGGAAAGTGTGGATATTATTAAAAACAGCGGGCTCCCTTACGAGTTCCGCACTACCGTGGTGAAGGAGTTCCATACCAAAGAGGACTTCCTTGCCATCGGGGAATGGTTAAAAGGCAGCAAATGCTATGCCCTGCAGGCCTTCAAGGACTCCGGAAATCTCATACAGCCGGGCCTGTCCGGCTACACAAGAGACGAACTGACCGCTTTCCGGGAACTTCTTCTTCCTTACTTTGATGAGGTACTGCTCCGGGGCATCGATTAACCAAAGAAAAACCAAAGGATGGGTTTTACCATGCAATTTCATTATGAAACCGAACGTTTACATCTTATCATATGCAACGAAGAGTATGCGCGGGAGCTTCTTACGTTTATGACCGAAAACCGGGAGTTTTTTGCGCCCTATGAACCGAAACGGGATGCCGCCTTTTATACCGAAGCCTTTCAGGCTCAGGTACTGCGGGCGGAGTTTCAGGCCATGCTTCGCCATACCTATATCCGCTATTACCTTTTCTTAAAGGAAAACCCGACCCGGATAATCGGTACCGTCAGTTTTTCCAACATCTCCCGCACCGACGATAAGAGCTGTCGTGTGGGCTACAAGCTGGACCAACATCATACCGGCAAAGGCTACGCCACCGAAGCCCTTACGCTTCTTTTGCCGGAGATTCACAAAGACTTACATGTTCACCGGATAGAAGCAGACATTTTACTGGAAAATGCCCCGTCCCTGCGCCTGATTGAACGTCTGGGCTTCACCTATGAGGGCGTTGCCCGCAGCTCCCACGAAATCGGCGGTGTATGGCGGGACCACCTGCGGTACTCTTATATTTTTCCGCAAAAATAACCGAACAACTCCCTTCCGGAAGCGGCACTGCCCGTTTCCGGTTTTGTTTTTATCACCGGCAAAAATTCCGGAAATCCGAACAGCTTCGCCAGCCCCGCTTCCTTCCTGCTATAAATTCCCGGCACCATAAGTACATATTCGACCTTCTTTTTTTCGGTCTGTCTCCCCAAAAGCACATGCCGGTACCGGTAGTACCCGTGAAGCAAATAGCTGTTTTCCGTGTATCCTTTATTTTCCTTCGGCAAACAAGACAAATCCTCCGGGGTAATCCGCACGGAATAGTCGATCCATTCCTTTCGGCAGGGAAGATAAGCCGGATTCGTCCGAATAAGTTTCTCCAGATTCTTCATCAATGCACTTTTCGGCTTTCTGTGCAAAGGTAACTCTTGTCTTTTTTCCACGAAGGAAGCTTCTTTTTGTCCTGCTGAAGACTCCCCTCCCACCGATGTTTCTCCTCCCGCTGCTCTTGCGATTTCCTCCATCAGTCGTTTTGCAGATTCCACGCAGGGATTTCCCCCATTCTCCCCCTCCGTCTTTCGTCGAAACGCTTTCCTCAAATCCTCCGCCGTCACTTCACCTCCGTCGTAACGGGCACAAAGAAACTCTCTGAACGCTCTTTCGTCCGCCGGCTTTTCCTGTCTCGGCAAAACCGGAGCATCACCGGAACACTTTTGTTGCGTCGCTTTCTCCGGCTGCTTCTCTGCGCAATTCGCCGTCGCAGGCAAAAGCACAATTCCTTCCCCCGTTCCCGCCTCGGTCCAGAGACGACACTGCGCAATTCTCGCCTCGCTCGTTCCCCTCTCTCTTGTACTTCCCCACAAATACGTTGCTCCCTCCAAAGCTCCGCCCTTCGTAAAATAAAAAATATCCCACCGTTTCCTTTGTAATTCCTTCTCAAATAATTCAAGCGCTACCTCCGGCTGTTCTGCCGTACCGTAGCGCCTTACAATCCCTACACTGCGTTCTCTGATTCCGTTCTTGTACAAAAACACGTATGCCACTTTTCTCTGCATGCTGCCCCCTTTGGGACAATCGTTTTTTCCGGGCCCTACGCTCCCCTTTTTCTTTGTCCCATACCGCTTCTTACTGATATTGTATGGGACTCTTCCCGAATCCAGAACTGTATATTTTCTTTTATGTGTCTCCCCCGCACGATCTTTGTCTGCGCCTATTTCGCTATTTCCGGCTCTCGATTTGCTCCGCCAGCTCATTTAAATATATCCAGCGGTCCATCTTCTCCTCCAGCGCCGCTTCTGCGGCTTCTTTTGCCGAGGTAAGTTCCTGCAATTTCCCGTAATTGGTGGCGGAGGCTGCGATTTCCTCCTCCAGTGCCGCAATCTTCTCCTCCAACGCCGCAATGTCTGCGTCAATGGTCTCGTATTCCTTCTGCTCCTTATAGGAGAATTTCACCTTCTGCTCGCGATTTTTCCAGGTAGCGCGGCTGTCGGCTTTCTCGCCGGCATCGTCTCCCGCACCGATTCCTCCGGCAGTTGCACTACCAGCTACACTTCCGCTCTTTCCGGCACCGGCTCCCGTTCCCCGAACGCCACCCTCGGAGATTCCCTTGTTTACCGGGCGCCCTTCTCTCTCACATACGGCGCGATAATCGGAATAGTTCCCCTCGTATCTGCGAATGACACCGTCTCCCTCAAAAGAGAAAATACGGTTGGCAATCTTATCCAGAAAATACCGGTCATGGGATACCGCTATTACAATTCCGTTGTAACGGGTCAGATAATCCTCCAAAATGGTCAGAGTGCGAATGTCCAAATCGTTGGTTGG
>JAFTPY010000386.1 GCA_017463035.1 Lachnospiraceae bacterium | reverse complement strand
TACTTCTGCGTCCAGTGACAGGTGGTAGCTGCGGAAGTAATGGTGATACCTCTCTCCTGCTCCTGCTCCATCCAGTCCATGGTTGCGTTACCCTCATGGGTATTACCGATCTTATGATTTACACCGGTGTAGTAAAGAATACGCTCGGTAAGAGTGGTCTTACCTGCATCGATGTGAGCCATAATACCGATATTTCTGGTTCTCTCTAACGGATATTCTCTTCCAGCCAAGATTTTGTCCTCCTATTCTCAATTCTGATTCCGATTAACTGCATTTACGCAGATAGTATTGCCTGTTTAGGCAAATACTACCAACGATAGTGAGCAAATGCCTTGTTTGCATCTGCCATCTTGTGCATGTCTTCTTTTCTCTTTACTGCGGAACCGGTATTGTTTGCGGCGTCCATAATCTCACCTGCAAGTCTGTCCTGCATGGTCTTTTCGCCTCTCTTACGAGAAAACATCGTAAGCCAACGAAGCGCAAGTGCCTGTCTTCTCTCCGGTCTTACTTCAACCGGTACCTGATAGGTAGCACCACCGATACGTCTTGCCTTAACTTCGAGAACAGGCATAACATTGTTCATTGCCTCTTCGAATACTTCAATCGCATCCTTACCGGTCTTCTCTGCTACGGTTGCGAATGCACCGTAAACAATCTTCTGTGCCGTACCTTTTTTACCGTCTAACATAATGTTGTTGATAAGCTTCGTAACAACCTTATTGTTGTATAACGGATCTGCCAATACGTCTCTCTTTGCAATATGTCCTTTACGTGGCACGTTTCTTCCCTCCTTAACTAGCGACCGCTCTGCGGCCATTAATTCAACGGTACTCACATTACTGTGTTCGCGCTCAGTTTAATCTATTCTTCAAGGCTGCGCAGCCACCTGCAATCTCTCATGAAAAATTAAGCCTCGCAACGTCTGCTTATTAAGCAAACACAATCTGTAATGGAAAACTATTTGTTACTGATTTATTTTGCGTCCTTCGGTCTCTTTGCACCGTACTTAGAACGAGCCTGGCGTCTCTTAGCAACACCTGCGGTATCCAAGGTACCTCTGATGATATGATATCTGGTACCCGGAAGGTCCTTAACACGGCCACCACGGATAAGCACTACGCTGTGCTCCTGAAGGTTGTGACCTTCACCCGGGATATAGCTGGTTACTTCGATTCCGTTGGAAAGACGTACTCTGGCAATCTTTCTTAATGCGGAGTTCGGCTTCTTCGGGGTCGTTGTTCTTACTGCGGTACATACACCACGCTTCTGCGGGGAGGAAGTATCCGTACTCTTCTTGTGTAAAGAGTTGAATCCCTTCTGTAATGCCGGAGCAGTAGACTTCTTCTCTAAGGACTTTCTGCCTTTTCTTACTAACTGGTTAAATGTAGGCATTAATCTTTCACCTCCTATAATTTTAAGAAAAAAACTATGTGGCTGCCTGCAGACTGAAATCTGCATATTCTTTGCGTTTTGCACGCAAAAATAGCCGCGTTTAGCACGCGCAATCTATATTATATCTTCGGCAAATGAACTTGTCAAGCATTTTTTCGCAATTTTTTCTACAAATCATTTTACTTTAAACATCAGAAAAAGAGTCCCGGAACCGTACCTTTCGTACAAATCCCGAAACTCTTTTCTTCTATATATGGTATGTCATGTAATTCGGATTATAAAGTGAATCTGTTTACAATCTCATCCAGGCTGTCTGCCATTTCCTTATTTTCTTCGGACTGCTTTTGGATTTCATAAGCAATATTTGCGGTACTCTCACTCTTTTCCACAATTACACCGATTGCGGTTCTGTTACCCTGAGATATTTCCTGTACATTTACTACATTTCCGGAAATCTGCTGAATGGACTGTTCAAGACCAAGCATAAAGCTGCTCAGTTCCTCAATATCCTTCTTAATTGCTTCTACGGAAGCACTGTATCCGTTTGACTTATCCGCAAATACTTCGAAGTTTGCCAAAACATCATTTTCCATAAACTGCATGATGGTCTGTACACACTCGTTAACAGCATGAATACTCTGGTTTGAAGAGTCGCAAAGCTTCTGAATACTGGATGCCGTATCCTCGGAAGTCTCTGCCAGCTTTCCGATTTCTTCCGCAACCACCGCAAAACCACGTCCTGCTTCACCGGCTCTTGCAGCCTCAATAGAAGCATTAATGGACAACAGGTTGGTCTGGCTGGCAATATCCAAAATGCTGGATGCCATTACGTTAATCTCGGAAAGATTATTAAGACTCTCCAATGCAACTCTGACAGCTTCCTTTGTCTCGGCAAGACGCTGCTTGCTGGCACGGAACGTGGTATCTGCCATTTCTCTCATCTCAGTCGCTCCCGTTAACATTGCGTCACTGGCATCGGAGCTGTTCTTCAGGTTGCCGGATACACCGTTAATCGCATTATGAATCGCGATAATCTCTCCGTTCACCTTTTCGATTGCTTCATTTACAGTTTCCAAACCGGCAGAAAGCTCTTCCGTTGTGGAAATATTATCCGTTACACAATCTACCAGATATGCCGAGGAATCCTGCAAAGTATATACCTTACCGTTTAACTGTACGCAGCATTCCTTCAAGGTGGAAACAATACCGCGAAGAGACGCGATTACGACACCGGATGCCTTTGCGATACCGCCCAGGTCATCGTTACGTTTAATATATTTCTTTACTTCCTCGTCATCACTGATATCACACTCCGCAATATGAAGCAATGTTCTTCCGATCGGACTTAACGGCTTCATACATACCGTAATGGTAACATAGGTTACAAGAAGCAATACAATAAGTGCAACTGCACAAAGAACGAGCAATGTGCCGTTTGTCTGATCTGCGGAAGCAAAAATCTCGTCCGCATTATCCGCTAACAGGAATACCCAGTCCCTGTCTGCGATATAGTGATATGCCGCCAGACTTTCCGTACCTTCCGCATCCGTATATTCCACGTAATCCGTATAGGCACCGGCCGCCCCTTTTTCCTTGGTCGCCGCAAGAATATCCGCTACGTACGGTTCTTCGGAAACCACACCTAACATTTCCTCATTCTCATGGAAGATGTACTCGCCGGTATTGGCATTAATCAAATAGTACTTTGCCTGTGTCAAATCTGCCACCGGAAGGCTATCCAGTTCTTCCTTCAGACCTGAAATAAAAATTCCGCCGCCGACCAAACCGATGGGATTTCCGTTCTCATCATAGCATGCACGATACATGGATACAATCTGCTTACCGGTAGCCGGAGAAAAGATGAAGCCGGTATTGTACACACCGTCTGCCGCCAGCATGGAATCCTGTAACTCCTTTAACGGATCTCCTGTTCTGGTGGTAATACCCACAACTCCCGCATTGGTATGTGCTAATACATGTGTATTCCACTCACTGGCATAAATTCCTTCCAGATTTTCCATATCCGCGCTGAAAACCTCCGTAAACTTCTGCGCTGCCGCTACCGCCTCCGGATCCGTCGGATTCTTTAACAAATCGTTAATCTCGCCTGCACGGCTATACGCAGTCAGGTAACGCTCCGTCTCCCGTACATAGTTCTCGATTAACAGAGAACGCTCCTCTACAATGGTACGCATATTTGCAAGTGTGTTTTCCCGAATATTACGGGTAAGCGCACCGCTTACAAATACATACACCGCAACCAATGCCACCGTCTGAATCACCAGAAGCAATGCGGTAATCAACCATGACACCTTAATCTTTCTTTTGCCCATAATATCATCCTCCTATCAAAACATAAACATAAAATGTTCCGCCCCTTTATAGGTTAATTATAGCACTTTGATGATATTTTTGCAAGTTAATTCGAACTTTTCCCAAAAATTGTGTACGCAATACTTCTATCTACATTAAACTATGCATTTTTTATAGTTGTCAATTATGACTTGCGGGTATATTTCTCCCTGATACTCGTTCATAGAAGGAGAAAAAGCAAGTGTAAGCAGAACTTCCGTTCTTCCCCGATATAATTCCTGTACCGTCCCGCCACCGAACTCCCCGGTAAGATAACGCTCGAATCCGTCCGCATCCCGGAAATACAATCCGGTCAGGGATGTCCCCCGGGCATCCGTCAGCTGCAACCGAAGAGAGCTTCCGTCCTTTCCGATACGGCGCATTCCCTTAAGTCGTACTCCGCTCATCGCAAATACGGGCTTCGAATTTCCGTTTCCGAAAGGCTCCAACAAAGCCAGTTCTTCCATCAATTCCTCCGTAATTGCATCAAACGGCAGCACCGCATCCAAATAAAGCTTCGGTGTCAGCTGTTCTTCGTTCAACCCTGCCGCCTGATTCAGCCGTTCCTCCAATACCGGAATATTCTTTTCCTCCAAGGACAGTCCCGCTGCCATAGGATGTCCGCCGAAAGCCAAAAACAACTCCTTCTGCTCCGAAAGCTTCTCAAACATGGAATAGCCTTCGATGGAACGTCCCGATCCCTTCACGCAGTTTTCTCCCTTTGTCAGGATAATGGTCGGTCGATAAAACTTTTCCCGGATACGCCCGGCCACAATGCCCGCCAAACTCTCATGACAATCCGACAAATACAGCACCAATACCTGCACATCTTCCTTCGCAAGTTTCTCCTCTGCCAGTACAATTGCCTGTTCCGCGGCTGTCTGGGTCATCTGTTTTCTGATATCATTCAGTTCTTTTAAATAAGATGCTCTCGTATGAGCCTCCGCTTCATTTTCACAAAGAAGCAATTCCAGTCCCAGCAACGCCGTATCCAGTCTCCCGGCCGCATTGAAGCACGGTCCCAGCAAAAAGCCCGCATGATAGGCCGTCAAATCCTTGTCATCCAACTCGTATGCCGCCAGTAACGCCCGCACTCCCGGAATATTACATTCCTTTGCTCTTTTCAGCCCTTTGGCAACAACGGCCCGGTTCTCTCCCGTCAATTCCATAACGTCGCATACCGTCGCAAAGGCCACCGGCACAGTCAGTTCCGAAAGCAATTCTTCCTTTCCCTTCTTCTCGATAAAATCCGCTTTTTCCAAAAGTAGGCATACTACCTTGTACGCCACCATGGCGCCGCAGATACCGCTCTGTGGATAGG
>JAFTPY010000385.1 GCA_017463035.1 Lachnospiraceae bacterium | reverse complement strand
ATATCCACTTTGGATAACCTCCTTTGGTTTTATGTGGTTGGCGAACCTACATAATTATACCACTGGAGGTTTTTTACTGTAAGCTGAAGCAGCTGTGGACACACCTGCATAGCAGGTGGTTTATTAAAAGATGCTACACAAAAAAACGCCGTTTGCCTTCCGCAAACAGCGTCTTTCTGTTTCATATATACTATTACAAGAGCCTTAGAAAAGCTCCGTATTCATTCCCATGGCCTTCACAATATCCATGTCCAAATCTTCCGGGAAGCTGACTTTCGACATTCTACGGCGTTCTCTCATGGCTTTCCAGTCCATCTTAAAGATACCGAAGCCTCCATAATAGTCCCAGCTGGTACGGGCAATGCCCCGCTCTGCCAAAAGATTGGTTACAATGGTATACCAGCTCACCCGGTCCTCATGCTTTGCAAAAGGTGCAAAGCTGCCGAATTCTCCGCAAAATACCGGTGCATTCCGCTCCTGACTGAACTCTGCGTACTGATCAAAAAACCTTTCAACCTCAGCAATCGTTCCCTGCTCTGGATATGCCGCATAGCATGCCTTTTCATGCTCCGTCGGATTCTCCGGAAGAGGCGGCATCCGGTCGGCACTGTACGGGAACGGAATATCAATCACACGTTCCAAATGGCTCCAGCCCGCTCCCTGATGGGTAAAGGTGTGCGGAAAATAGAAATGGAAGGTATAAATCACCTTATCGTCATGAAAATCCGGCAACTGTTTCATTGCCTCGAAGCTGTTCCAATCCGCACCGCCCGCAATGATATAATGCTTTGTATCGATTTCCCGTACTCTCTTGAACAACCGTGCAATCACTTCGTTCCAAAGAGAAACCGGAATACCGTGAGGCTCGTTCATCAACTCGTAAACAATATACCCGGACGCATCTTTATACCTACTTGCCAACTGTACCCAAATCGGTGTCAGTACTTCCTCCACATTCTCCGAGGTTTTGGAATCCGCATGACAATTGTTATGAAAATCAAAAATCACATACAGCTTTAACTCTTCCGCCCAGGCCGCAATATTGTCCAAAATAGCGAATATACTGTCCGGAATCTTATAATCCGCAATCCCCTCGCAAATGGTTTCGAAATGCATCGGAATACGAATCACATCGCAGCCCAGCTTCTTCACGTTCACAAAATCCTGCTTTGTGAAAAGCTCCGGATTGATTTGATCCGCTCTGCGAAACTCCAGCCAGTTGGTAAAATTCACGCCCTTGGTAAACGGTGCCGGAACTGCCTTTAACATTGCCATAGAACATCCTCCTCATTCAAAACAACGATTCCCACGTTAACCTTTGCATCTCCCTACGGTGTTGTCGGTGCGGGGGTAGGAGTCGGTGCAGTCGGGTCTTTTATAATCTTGCCGCTACTCTTACTGGTTGCACTTGCACTTTCTCCGGTCACTGTAGACGTATTGGAAATTCTTACACGGATATAATATCCGATATCGCTTTCTTTGATGGTATACCTGCTGGCCGCATAGCCCTCACCGGACGCAATCTCCGTATAAGTGCCGTTTGCCTTATCACTTCGCTCCCATGTATAGGTAATCGGTCCGGAAATCGCATTATTACCGGTTACCGCAGAAATCACACCTCCCGGATACAGGGAAGTATTGGAAATTGTTGCATAGGTTACCTTATCGTATAAAATCTGATACGGATACTTAATGTATTCAGACGGAAGCTCACCCTTATTCTTGGCAGATACTCGGAAGATAAGATACTTTCCGGTCTGCGCTTTACTGCTGCCCACCTTCACAGTCTTTGTAGCCTTTAAGGTACTCCATTTCAGCTCACTGAGCTCCTCGCCGGTCAAATTGTCCGGATTGTCCACAATGGCATACTGATAATCCACACCGTCCTTCGCCGTGGTGTTATTCGTAATCATAAGACCGCTGGTGCCGCTCTTTGTATTTTGGTACTTTACGGTAATATCATTCATGATATCCGGCTCGGCATTTGCAAACGGAATCAATACCTTCTCCGTCTTGGATGCGGATTTACGCTGTCCCGCTGCCGTCCGTACATAAAGGTAAATGCCCGTAATATCGCCTGCATTGTTTTTCTTTACTTCGTATCTGCCCGGATATTCGCTTATCAGAGTTTCATCAATCTTCCGATTGGCCGGTACTCCAAGCACAAACGGTACCGCCAGGGTTGTTATACGCTGATTGGTGGTCGGAAGAATATCGTAATTCTCCACCTTGACCGACACATCGTTTCCCGTTGCTGCCTTAGAATAGGTCGGCACCAGATACCAGTCCTTTTCGTTCAGGGAATACTCCATACCGTTCCGGATGGAAACGGACATAGCCGCATTATTTACGTTTACTGTCGGTGCCGCTGCCGTTTTCTGTAAGAAGACCTTCCCTTCGGAACTATAGCGGTTTCCGCTGATTTTGTCCTTTGTATCTTCGTCGTTTACCGCCTTGATACGGAAATAAAGGCTGGCCCCCTTGGAATTCATCTGACCGAGATTCAACTCCTTAAAAGGTCTCCAATTTCCGGTTGTACCCTTTTTCCACTCCACGTTTTCCACATTAAAGTACGCGGTCTCCGCACCGCCCTTTTTCGTAAAGAACAGTACATAACCGGTCTTACTGGTAAACTGCGGATATTTCTCATATACATCCTTCCAGGCTTCCACGTCCACCACATCCGCCGCGGAAATATCGCCTACAAATTCCGCAGAAAACTTCTCTTCCGCGTTAATATAACGGGCGGTGATCAATGTATCCGCATCTCCCTTTAAGTATACACGGGTGGTTACTCCCGCCTTCACCCAGGAAATATCAAATACTGCCTTTCCGTCCGCACCGACCTCGGCCTCTTCCCATGTATTGGCATTGGCATTGTCGGAATAATAAATGACCGTATTTTTTCCTGCGGTAACCACCATTTCTTCATACTCATAATTTACCTGAATCGACTGATCCGGCAGCATGGTTGCGTTTCCGGCAGCCTTTGCATCGGTTCCCTTTGCAAAAACCGAAACGGACAACGCGCACAAAAGCAACGCTGCGCCCTTTACAAACCTTCTCATTGCAACTCCTCCTTTACTTCTTTTTATCCATAAAAAACGATTGGTCGGAAACCGCACCGGCCATATTTCTGTAATAACTGCTTACCGTCCGGCTGCTTT
>JAFTPY010000384.1 GCA_017463035.1 Lachnospiraceae bacterium | reverse complement strand
GTAAACCGGGTACGAATGTGACATTTTTTGATAAAGAACTGAAGCATTTTTGCAGTTCTCCCATAGACTTTGAGTTTCACAATCCGAATGCAGAGGCATTGGAATGTGCGAAAAAGCTGGTGGAATACAGAAGAGCGGAGATTGCGGAGAAGATATAACTGACTTGAGGAATAATCAGAGACGGGAGAAACTATGACCTTTAGAGATTGTATAAACCAAAACAAATTCGTCCTTATGGAAGGTGCCTTGGGCGAGCGATTAAAACGAGAATACGGTCTTACCTTTGATGAACATATCGCTATGGCAGGGCTGGTTTACGAGGAAAAGGGTGCATCTGCGTTGACTGCATTATGGCAGGAGTATATAGACATTGCAAGAGAAAATCAGCTTCCGTTTATCGCAACCACCCCGACCAGGCGGGCAAATAAAGAGCGTATTGCAAAGGCAAATTGTCCGGAAACGGTGATTGCCGACAATGTGGCTTTTCTGAAAAACATACAAAGAAATTGCGGAATCGAACTGTATGTGGGCGGTCTCATGGGCTGCAAGGGGGATGCCTATACCGGAACGGGTGCGCTTACCGAGTCGGAAGCGTTCTCGTTTCATTGTTGGACGGTGGAACAGTTTTACAAAGCCGGTGTTGATTTCTTGTATGCGGGAATTATGCCGACGCTCTCCGAGGCAGCGGGACTGGCAAGAGCAATTGATGAAATCGGACTGCCGTATATCATCAGCTTTACGATACAACAGGACGGAAAACTGATTGACGGAACCACCATTGCGGATGCCATCCGCTACATAGACGGTATCACAACCAACAAACCGGTTTGCTATATGACCAACTGTGTCCATCCGAGCATTGTATATAAGGCATTGCTGCAACCGTTCAATCGAAAAGAGATAGTACGGGAACGGTTCCGGGGAATACAGGCAAACACCTCGCCGTTATCCTATGCGGAGCTTGACGGGGCGGGGGATTTGCACTGCTCGGAGCCGGAGGACTTCGGGTCGGAAATGATAAAGCTGCAAAGCATTGCGGATATCAAAATCTGGGGCGGTTGTTGCGGGACGGATTGTCGGCATATGGAATGTGTGGCAAGGAAGTTGAGAGGGTGAGAACTGATAAAATTTTTTTTCGAAATATCTGAAAATCTTTTCAATATCCCTCCTTTTTTTGCGACTCTATAGATAAGAGCTCTTTAAAACAAATCTACGGAAAGGAGGAACGAGCGTGGACGACAAGCAGAGTGTTGATTTGTACTTTGCAAGAGACGAACGGGCGATTGCGGAAACGGAGCAAAAGTACGGCAGGTTTTGTCTACGGATTGCCATGAATGTGCTGGATGTGTGGGAAGACGCGGAGGAGTGTGTCAGCGACACGTATCTTTCGGCATGGAAGCAGATTCCACCGACGATACCCCGGTCTTTGAAAGCGTTTCTCGGACGGATTGTGCGGAATCTTTCCATCAGCCGATTCCGGGCCATGCGGGCAAAGAAACGATACAACGGCATGGAAGTGCTGCTGTCGGAGCTTGGTGATTGTGTTCCTTCTGACCGGCATGTGGAGCAGACCGTGGAGGCAAAGGAGCTTTCCGGGTACATAAGTGATTGGCTGGATTCTCTGTCTGCGGAGGACTGTGCGTTGTTTGTCCGACGGTATTGGTTTGGGGATGCGGTGCAGGAATTGGCGGAAAAGTGCGGGATTACCGCAGCGCAGATGGCACAACGGATGCTGCGGCTGCGGAAAGGACTGCGGACTGCTCTGGAACAGAAAGGGGTCGCGTTATGAAAGAGGAATTGATGTTTGAAGGAATCACGAATATCAGAGAAGATATTATCGAGCGGGCAGAGGGGTATGTATTTCCGGGGGAGAATGAAAGCGGTGTAAATCGGAAAAGCGGATGGAGGAAGCTCCTTAAAGCAAATCCGGTGTGGGTAACGGTGACGGTGGCAGCGGCGTGTCTGTTGTTGGTAATCGGAACGCCGTTTGTATATATGGCCACGAGAAAATGCGGTTCGGAAGCAGCACCAAAACCGGGGGATCCGGGGCAGTCCTCGCACGGAAGTGTGAAGCCGGGGGATGTGGAGACGGACTGGGAAAAAGAAGGGGATATGGCACCGGAGATAGGGATTGCCACGGACAATGTGTGGATTTATTACGTGGAAGCCGGAGAAATCTGCAGAGAACAGCATTTTGTAACACTACAGGCAGCGGATGTCTTTGCACTTTGGAAGGAGAAAAACGGTATCGGAGACGAGGTGCAGCTTTTGGACTGTGAGATTCGGAGCAATGCAACGACGGAACAGATGGGAGAAGTTGTGAAGCATACAGTAGGAGATTATCATGCCTTGTATCTTACCGTGTCGAAGAATTTAGAAACATACTACGAGCAAAGGGCTGAGGTCCCTTTGTTGGAATCCTTGGAGCAAACGATGACCGGGTATTCCGGACGTGCATATCAGGAATATCATTTGATTTTAGAGTAAAACTTAAATGACGTAAAAGATCGGAGGGGTGACAATGAAACAAATAATAAGAACAATAACGAACAGAACCGGTAAGCTTTTGGCAGGCATCCTCTGCCTTGTGATGACACTTTTGTTTATTGCTCCGGTGACTGCAAATGCGGATATGGGACCGAAGGCATCGGTACGGGTTCAGTTTGAAAACATGGGAGATGAACTGTGCTACGGTACGCTTTTGTCGGAGCGGGAATCTACCGGCCCGGCCAGTGTTTGGGACGGAACCGAAGAATATGCGCAGCACAATGAGAACGAAAACTACTCCTGGGCAGAGTTTGATTACGAGACATGGAAGGCGTTCGTGGAGTATGAGGACCCGGACGGTTATTACTTTTTACAGGAAGGCTGGACGGTCAGTGAGACAAAGGAAATTGCATGGACCTATTATCCGCCGAATCGCTTCAAGATTCTTTTGTATTATCCGGAGACGGGGAACTTTGTATCCAGCGGAATTTATGAAAAGTATGCCTTTGATACTTACTATACGGTGGATATGGACGGTATTTCTATCGGGTCCGTGGAGTATAATGAGGAGCTGAGTACCGATGAGCGTATTGAGGCGTACCGTTCCTACAACTACCGGGTGGAAGTATTTTCTCTCATTGCCCGGATTGCAGCTACCATTGCCATTGAGATGATACTGGCCTTGTTATTCGGCTTCCGGAAAAAGAAGCAGTTGCTGTTGCTTGTGGGCGTGAATACGGTAACACAGGTTGTTTTAAATGTATTGCTTAACATCATTAATTATAATTCCGGTCAGTGGGCATTCGTGTTTTATTATATACTGTTCGAGCTGCTGGTGTTCGGTCTGGAGGCTGTGGTGTACTGTGCGTGGATGAACCGTTTGTCCGAAAAAGTAAGACCGGGATGGTTCTATGTGCTGTATGCTTTTGTAGCGAATGCGGTATCTTTTGTGGTGGGGATTTTTATTGCGAATTTGCTTCCGGGGATATTTTAAAGAAAAACATAAGGAAAAGATCCACGCTTAGTCGTATAATAAGTGAAGGGGCAAATGCCCCGGTCAGGAGGAAACCAAATGGATAACGGTGCCTGTAGCTACCACCGTTTTCTTGATGGGGATGAAAGTGCCTTTGACGAGATTATGAAAGAATTGTTTCACGGTCTGGTATTTTTTGTGGACCGCTATGTGCATGATACGCATGCTGCCGAGGATATTGCCATCGATGCCTTTTCGGATTTGATTGTACATAAGCACCGGTATAATTTTAAGGTGACGCTGAAGACTTATTTGTACATGATAGGCAGAGGCCGGGCTTTGGATTATTTGAAGCATCGGAAGGTGATTGCGTTTACGGAACTTTCGGAGGCTACGGAAGTATCTTCGGAGGAAAAAACGCTGGAGGAGCGTGTCCTTTCGGAGGAGCGGAAACGTACTGTAAATGCGGCGATTGCTGATTTGCCTGAGGACATGCGTGTGGTCATTCACCTTATTTACTTTGAGGAGATGACCTACGAGGAGGCGGCGAAGGACATGAAGAAGAACCGCAAACAGGTGGACAATCTTTTGTATCGTGCGAAAAAGGAACTACGCATCCTGCTGGGAGAGGATGGTGAGCTGTTAGAATGAGAAATTTAGAGGATTGCAAGGCGGAGGTATTCCGTCGCAGTGAAGAACGAATAAAGGAACGAAAAAGGAAGCGGAACCGTGTATTGGTTTGCTGTATTCCGCTGTGTCTGTTGCTTGTTGCGGGAGCGTTTTACATCAGACCGTTGTTTGAGCCGGTGGATGAACTTGGAGGAATTAACTCAGAGAACTATGCGATACCGGAACGGGAATTGGGTGGTGTAGCGGAAAGCGAGCAGGTCGGTATTGAGAGGTTTGTATCCGTTGAGATTACGGATAAGACCGGATCGGAAGAGGTCTCGCGGAACGTTACGGATGCGGAAACGGTGGGGGCTCTCGGAGATTTTATGACGCTGTATTTTGGTATGCCGGTGTTAAAAACAAACACTATCAACGACGAATCGGACGGAAAGGAGCCTTCCCGCGGGACAGAGAAGGAAGGGACTACCGCAGGGGCGGACCGGGATACGATTGACTATGAGTTGGGGGTAAAGTACGGATTGGAAGAGAGACAGGCGGACTATGTACTTGTTTTTCGAATTGCAACGGGGGATGAATTTTTGTTCCGCCTGAACGAAAATTGTTTGTACAATGAGGAAAACGGCTGCGTGGTTACATTGCCTGATGTGCAGTTGACGACTTTGAAAGAGATGCTTGAT
>JAFTPY010000383.1 GCA_017463035.1 Lachnospiraceae bacterium | reverse complement strand
ATCAGCCAATCCCACAGATGCAGTTACTTCCCAAAAGCTGTTCGAGGTTGGCGAAGAAGAGGTTGAAATTAAGATGTATATCTGGTTAGAGGGTACCGACGCACAGTGTGTTGACCAGATAAAGACAGACTTGATTGAGGCACAGATTCAGTTTACCAGTCTTGGACCTGTTACGCCTTAATTTTCGATAGAGACTTAGGTAATTCTCTAAAAGGAGCATAAGCATAGCATGAACGCCTTTTTTTACTATTTTTACACTGTAATGGAGCATATTATAGAGCTATTTATGAATGTAGTATATGCTCTGTTTGATTTGGTAATCGGTCTGGTGGATATTCCTTATTATCTGGGGATCTTCCGGACATATAGAGGTGAATTGAATGTTGCAGGCTGGATATGTGTCATCTTGGTACATATCCTGCTTGCCGTGCTTATTGTTTTGCTATGCTACCTGATTTACAGAGGTCTGAAAATAGTATTTCGGTTTAAGGTTCCGGTAATCGAATATGAGAAGCTGAAGGATGAAGTAGTCCGGTTAAATCGTGAGGTGCTAAAGACACAGTACGAGAAGGATAAAATTCTGGCTATGAAGGTTTCCGAAATTGGTATGCCCGTAAATGAAGAAATTCTGGGACTGAATGAGGACGATATCCCTACGGAAGAGGAAATGGCGGCAACGGAGGCTGCGGAAGCGGAAGAGACTGTTGCAACCATAGACGTATCAGAGCGTCGTTTCCCGAGACTTTCCTCTGTGGATGAATTCTTTAAAACCGAGTATCAGGCACCTGAGTTTGACAATACTCTGAATCTGGAGGAGATTTGTCAGAAGTTCCGCAACTTTGCGGCCACGCGCTTAGGCTTGTATTATGATTTGGATGTTATGAAGCATCTGTATGCTTCCTTTGGCGCGGCGAAAATGGTTATTTTACAGGGTATTTCCGGTACAGGTAAAACCTCCCTGCCTTATGCCCTGGGACAGTTTATACAGAATCCTGCGGTGATTTGTTCCGTACAGCCCTCCTGGCGTGACAGAACGGAGCTGGTGGGATACTACAACGAATTTACAAAGAAATACACGGAGCCGGAGTTTTTAAAGACGCTTTATGCGGCGCAGTACATGGATGATATGCATGTAATCATTCTGGACGAGATGAATATTGCTCGAGTGGAATATTACTTTGCGGAAATGCTGTCTATCCTGGAGCTTCCCAGAGAGGAAGAGCGTTATATCAGTCTGGTTTCCACGAAAACCGCATCCGACCCCGATCGGATGAAGGACGGTAAGGTTTGGATTCCTTCTAACATCTGGTATGTGGGCACCATCAATAACGATGACTCTACGTTTGCGGTTTCCGATAAGGTATATGACCGTGCGATACCGATTGATTTGGACCAGAAGGCAGAATTTTTCGAGGCTCCCGATCAGGAACCCATACATTTAAGCCACCAGCATCTGGTAAAGCTGTATGCGGAGGCTAAGAAGAAATACCCTATTTCCGAGCAGATGCTTGTGGAAATGGATAAGTTGGACAGCTATCTGATTAAGCATTTCCGTTTAACCTTCGGTAACCGTATTTTAAGGCAGATGAAGGACTATGTTCCCTGCTATGTTGCTTGCGGCGGAACGGAGATAGACGGTATCGACTTTATTTTCTCGTGTAAGATTTTGAGAAAATTTGAGTCCTTGGGTATGGGATTTATCAGAGACGAAATTGACGGTTTGATTACCTATCTGGATCACGTTTTCGGCGAGGAAAATATGCAAATCAGCAAGAATTATTTGCAGCGTTTGAAAAAGATGGGTGTAAGCTAAGGTGATTATAAATGTCATTTGAAGATAACATGTCATTTGGGAATGACAGGGATAATATTGAAAATGTATATGAAAAAATGATAGGCAATATGCCCGAAGAGCTCACGCAGGATAAGTATTATCAATATTTCTATAACCTGCTGGAGACCGGAAACAATTATTGCAGCTTTTTTAACACCAGACTTGTCAAGGAGGTTGACGAGGACTGGGTAAACGCCATCGAAGAAGCAATGCCTTCCCTGCAAAAGGTGGTGATGAGCCCCAGAAAGTTCATTGAGGAAGAACGGGAGATTGTAAACATTGCCATGGCAAAAAACTTCTCGCCGGAATCCATACAACACCTCTTACAGCACAGCAACATGATAGATAAGATCAACGATGACGGTACGGTAATACCCAATCGAATCTTAAACATATTCAAAGAGGAAAGTCTTAATACATACGAAAACAGGTTTATCTGTACGCTCATTCTGGAGCTGCAGAGATTTATCAATAAAAGATTTAATGTCATTTTCGACAACAGCAAGGATGAGAGAGGAACCTTTTTTGAGATGGAGTCCCTGCTGGATAATTACACGGAGACAATCAGCTACAAGCTGGAGATTAAAATCCGTGAGAAGCAGACGGATGTGGATAACGAAGAAGAAAATATGGGTATTTTTAACCGTATTTCCAAGATTCACAGACAGATTAATGATTTGGCGTCCAGCGGTTTTATGGTCAATATGCGTAAGTACCCGTTGGTGAGACATCCGATTGTAAAAACGAATGCCATCGGTAAAAACCTTAACTATAAGGCATGCCACAAGCTGTGGAATTATATTCATACCTACGAATATGTGGGTTATCGGGTGGATATGGTAAAGCAGGAGCCGGTGGTTTCCAAGGAATTGGAGCGGGATATTTACAATTCCTTCCTATGGGATTACTTCATGATAAGAAATTATGTGGAGCAGACAGATACGCTGAATGCGGACCGGGAAAAGCGGAAAAAGGAAATTACCGTAAAATATATCCGGCAGGTATTGGATGAAATTGTCCGGGGTCTGGATATGTCCGATGCCAATGTGCGTAAGCTGATTATGAATGAGCTCTCCGACCTGCAGCTTCGCCGTAAAACAGAGCTGGCAAGCGCAAGAGTTGTGGCGCAGAGGAAAGAGAGAGCGGAAAAAAGAAAGAAAAAGAAGAAGGAACGCTAGATGAAAAAGCTGATAAATGCGATAGAGATACTGTTTATT
>JAFTPY010000382.1 GCA_017463035.1 Lachnospiraceae bacterium | reverse complement strand
TGAGACTATGACGGATCAGAATTATGCTTACGCAAAGCGGATATTAGACGGAATCTTACGGGAGAACCCGAAGGATGTGGGTGCCATGAAGCGGTATGCGAAGGTGTATCTGGCAAAGAGTAATACAGACTTGATTACGGCAGGAAAGATGCTTGAGCAGGCAATGGAGCTTGCACCACTGGATGAAGAAGTATACGGCTTATATCGCAGCGTACGCGGCGGTGGCGAATACAAGCAGCACAGCGATAATGATTGGTTTATCCGGGTATGTGAGCCGTACGCAAGAAAGTATCCGCAGAATATCGGACTGTACCGCATGCTAATCGAAGCAATGATTTCTAAGAAGTATTTTGACAGAGCGGAAGAGTTGCTTGGTGCGGTAAAGTTTACAGGCGAAAACAAGTTCATGAAGGAAGTGTTCCTTGGGGATATCGCTCTTGCAAAGGGAGATGCGGCGAAGGCAAAGGAGATTTGGAGTACGGTTCCGCAGACAGACTGGCTGGGGCAGTATGAGACAGGTGAACGTTTTAACCGTCTTAATGAATACGAAAAAGCCATTGAGTGTTTCAATAACGCATATGAGGCACAGACGGCACCGCGTAAGATGGATATGATGTATTCGTTAGCATTCCTTTATAAAAAGCTGGGACGTTTTGCGGAAGCAAAGAAGGAATGGGAGTTGATTATCGAAGGTCTTAGGAACGATTACGAGGTTGCGGATGAGGATAATGATATAACCTGGGCGAAAGACGAGATTGCACAGTTGGAGAAATTATTGGGAGAAAAATAAGACCGGAGGAACCACGGCAAAGATGCAGTGGTTCCTTTTTTACTTGCTTTTCCGTGCTATAAGAAATATAATTAAAGTATGTTTTACTGTGAAACAAGAGATAAGAAGGGGGATTTCTCATGAGGGATGAAGTAAGAAGACGTTGTGAATTATTGATTCAAAACAGGGATACGATGAATGAGGCGTTTAAGTGGGGAAACAGTTTGCTTAATTTATCTGCTGCGTATATGATTACATCGAAAGAGATACGTACGGATGTTGCGATGTTGAAGCAATGCAAGGCCTTAATCAAAGAAAAACCGGTATGTTTTCCAATTTCAAAGGCAATGCAAATTGCGCGGTAACGGCATTGCTGGCGGTGAGTCCGGATGCGGAACTGTTGCTGGCGGACGGAATGCGGGTACATGGGATGTTGAAGGCAAAGCTTAGAGATTCGGTCTACCTTCCGATGGCAGCCATGTCCATTGCGCGTTTGGCATCTTTAGAACGACAGGAAGAGGTTGTTACGAAAACAAAAGAAATCTATGATTGGATTAAGAAGGAGCATCCGTTTTTGACTTCTGCGGAGGACAGTTCCTTTTGTGCACTGCTGGCATTGTCGGAAAAGAGCGTGGAGGAGCTGGTGGCAGAGGCGGAAGCGTGTTATCGCTTCTTGACGGAGCATACCCGGTATCCGAAAAATTCCGTGCAGTCCTTAAGTTATGTGCTGGCCTTATATGACGGGAAGCCGGAAGAAAAGTGTGAGAAGGTTATAGAGCTATATGATACGTTGAAGGCACGCGGCTTAAAGTACGGAACCAATTATGAATTGCCGATGCTTGGAATTTTGGCAATGACAAGTAATAATTACGAAGCTCTGGCGGAGGAACTGACAGAGGTAAGCACCTGGTTATCGAAGCAGAAGGGTTTCGGGTTATGGGGCTCTGTTTCCGTAAGACAAAGACTGATGTTTGCGGGAATGTTGTTGCAGGAGCAGGAGGGACAGAAGGAAGTGTCCGAGACGGCGTTAATCCAGAGCTCTATTGCAACTGTGGTGGCGCAGCAGGCAGCAATGATTTCGGTCATGGCAGCCACCTCGGCAGCGGCAACGTCGGCAAGTTCATAAAGAAAAGGAAGGAAACAAATGAAGAGAAAAAGGATTTTGACATATCTTGCGGCAATTATGGCGATTCTTTGTATCGGTATATTTATCGGTATTTTAATCGGTATGCCGATAGGGGCAACAAAGGGAAGACGTGAGGCGGAGGAAGCTTATAAGCGTCAGGAGCAGATAATACCGACGGAGAAGCCGGAATCGGATGAGAGCCTGGCGGATGCGTTGAAACCGACAAACGGAGAGCACCCGACGGAAACACAGGGGGGAGATGTTACACCGACAAAGGTACCTGAGGGTGAGGAAAAACCAACGGGTGAAGTGACTCCGGTACAGCCGACGGAAGGGGCAGGTCCGACAAGTAAACCTACAGAAGAGGTATCACCGACCGAGGTTCCGAAAGTTACGGTAGCGCCGGCAGAAGGTACAACTCCGGCGCCGACAGCGGTTCCGGGAGTAACCGATGCGCCGAAGGCAACAGATTCGCCGGAAGCAACCTCAGTACCGATTGCAACGGCAACGCCGAAGGCTACGGCGACCCCGAAGCCGACAGCAAAACTAACCACAGCTCCGAAGACTACCGCAACCCCAAAACCAACGGCAAAGCCAACAAGCAGTGCGAAACCGACGAACATTCCGACGGCAGAGGGTGAGAAGGGGTATTACGGTAGACTTCATGTAGAGGGTACCTATCTTGCGGATAAGGATGATAAGCTGGTGCAGCTAAGAGGTGTCAGTACCCACGGCCTCGGCTGGTTCCCGCAGTATGTAAACGAGGCGGCCATTCGCCATTTTAATGAGGAATTGGGCTGTAATGTATTCCGGCTTGCCATGTATACGGCGGAGGGAGCCGGGTACTGTACGAATGGCGATGACCAGAAGAAAAAGCTGAAGGACCTGGTACACAAGGGAGTCAAGGCGGCTATCGAAGAGGATATGTATGTCATTATCGACTGGCACGTATTGCAGGATCAGGATCCGAATAAGTATAAAGACGAAGCAAAGAAGTTTTTCGAGGAAATGGCAAAGACCTACAAGGACGATCCGCATGTGATTTATGAGATTTGTAACGAGCCAAACGGCGGAACCACTTGGAGTATGATTAAAAAGTACGCATTGGAAGTCATTCCGGTGATTCGAAAGTACGCGCCGAATGCCATTATTATCGTGGGTACCCCGACCTGGTCCCAGGATGTGGATATTGCGGCAAATGACCCGATTACGGAGTATGATAATGTGATGTATGCGTTGCATTTCTATGCTTCTACTCATACGGATTCTTTGCGAAATAAGTGTAAGACCGCAGTAAAGAAGGGACTTCCGATTTTTGTAACGGAGTACGGTATTTGCGAAGCATCCGGTAACGGTGCCATTAACGAGAAGCAGGCGAATCTCTGGATTGATATGCTGGATGGCTACGGTATCAGCCATGTGATGTGGAATCTGGCCAATAAAAATGAAAGCTCCTCTATGATTGCGGCCGGTTGTAATAAGGTGAACGGTTTTACGGAAAAGGATTTGTCCGCAAGCGGTAAGTGGTTTGTGAATATGCTGCAAAAGGCCGGTGTGGGCATCGGTTCCGCATTGTCCGGTACGACGGAAGCGGGACAGGGAGACGATAACGACATATCCGGGGATTCTTCCGGTGGAGGAAATCAACAGCAGGCGGTGACGCTTGAGGATGTGGAAAAGATTTTAACCCCGGGAGACGGACTGGTGTACTATGTCAGCAACAGTTGGAATAAAGACGGTGGCGTAGGTGTGCAGTTATCCCTGTCGGTAAAGAACGATACTGCAAAGGACGTTTCCGGTTGGGAACGGAAGCTGACTGTAAAGAGCGGCACTACGGTGGAAGTGGAGCAGTTTTGGAATTGCTCCGTCAGTGTAAAGGGAAATGTGATTACCGTTACTCCTGCGGACTATAACAAGAACATC
>JAFTPY010000381.1 GCA_017463035.1 Lachnospiraceae bacterium | reverse complement strand
GCTCAATGATAATCGGAGCCGGATTTTTCTCATGTATCTTTTCCAACAATGCCTGACGCTCCTCCACTTCTTTTACCATGCCCACTCTGCCGGTCTGCTCCCAGGTATCCATATCGTAGGACTTGATTTCATAGGCCGGATTAATCATATAGAAGGTGTCACCGATATAAGCCCCACGACAATCGGAAGTAAACAACTCATACTTAAACTCGTATAGCTCCGCATCATAGCCCATAGCATAGCCTTCGGAAAACTTTGGATAAAATCCGTCTTTTTCATCATAGCCGTATACCACGTACACATTGTATTCTCCCGTATCCTGATAGCCTCTTACCGGGAAGCCGATGATGCCCTTTTCTACGTCAATGAGTGCCGCCTTATGGTCAACTTCTACTCCTGTATAGGTAAAATCCGTCAGACTGTGCTTATGCACCTCTTTTACATTTGCCGGATCAGATACATCAAACATGGAAAGCTTCACACATTCGGTCCATCCGGTGGTTTCGTCCGCATCATAACCGATACCGAGAAGCAGGCCCTCTCCGTACGGATGAAGATAGGTGGAAAATCCCGGAATCTTTAATGCTCCCAACACCTTCGGATTTGCCGGGTCACTTAAATCCACGGAAAACAGCGGGTCCGTCTGCCGGAAAGTTACAAAGTAGCCTACCTTTCCCATCAGTCTTGCGGACTTGATATGCTCGTCCGGTGCCAAATTCTCAATGCTGCCGGTTAACTGTAACTTATCATCATAAATATATAAAGAATTATATTCCTTACTATCCGTAATAATGAAGTTATAATACGGCTCGATTGCATCCGTCTCATCAATCACACCGTCACCGTTATTATCCCTCAGTTTCACATCCTTTTTCTTGTAGACATACTCATTGACCGTAGTAACCACACGCAGATGTCCGTCATACTCGTCCATGGAAAACTGGTCGTTCAATGTACCCTTTACCGTCACCTGTCCTGCCGGGGTAATCACACCGTCCTTGTATGCGAAACGATATACTTCGGTCCGGTCGTACGGAACTTCACTGTTCTGCCAACGACTGCCTGCCACATAAATATAGTTGTTGCTGACATAGCATTCGTCTCCGTCCGCAAGTAAGGACTTTACATCCAAATACTTCTCCGGATTTTCCGGAGACATGGCCGTCACCACTAAAAACTCCTCAGTCACCGGTTCTTCACTGATATAAATACAATCCGGTGCCACCGGTTCTCCCGCAGCTGTCGGAATATAGGTCATATACAAATCGTCTGCTTTGGCATTCTTTTCTCTTGCACCGTCCGACGGTTTAAACCAGGTGTAATAATTTCCGTAAGAGGACACGGTGTACAGTATTCCGTCCGACATACGGGACGTAATCATACGTCCGTCCTGCTCCAGACAGGAAATCATCTTCGGCGCGGACCGGTCGGAAATATCATACGTCACCACAAATGTCACCGCAGTTTCCCGGATGTACGGAATGTACTCTCCGGCATTCTTGGAATACTCCTGTCTGTCTTCCACCTTAAAACCATTGACCAAAAGAACCAGACGATTTCCGGACAGATACAGTTCTTTGCCCATCTCTCTGCCCCACTCGTTATTCCCCAGGTCATCCGGCACCGAAATCCCTGACACAAGCTTCATTTCACTGCCCTTGGCACTGACAATGTAGATTGCATTCCGGTTCATATCAAAAACATAGAAGTACTGTCCGTCGGTCTTAATAATATCCGCCTCATCGATTCCGTCCACCTGTACATTGGTTTCCGAAAAGGACAGTTCTCCGTCAGAATCTCCTCCCATACCGTTTTCGACAGAATCCGGTATCGGCGCAAGCTCATCCGATACAGCCGTATCCATTTCTTCCTCAACCCAAACCATGTCGCCCTTATAAAAGACATTCCCCCGGTAACCTGACGACTGCTGTACCTGCTGTAAGGCCTCATACACAGCCTCATAGGTCCCCGCAGGCTTCAGCATTACGGATGCATCGTTTTCCGTCCCCACCGGTACTCCGGTCGCTGCTGCCGGAGTCTTGGTAGCCTCGGCATCCTCCTTATTCTTTTCCGTTCGCGGTGTCGGTGTCGGAAGCAAAACACGGTCACTTCCTCCACTGCAACCTACGAACAAGCCGGTGAACAATGCTGCTGTCACGGCAACCGCAAAGCACCGTCTTACTTTGTTTGATAATAATCTCATCTCAACCGCCCCTTTCAAGCTTTTGTGTAAGGCCTTCTGTCTATTAGACGAACCGTAGCCCAATCCGGTTCCGCTTTTTCCCTTCTTTTCCAAAAAATATCCTACGCTCTGTTTTTTCACCAAACTTTCTTTTCTAAAGTTCGTTCGTCGGTGTCAGACACGTATGATTTTTACACACATAATACGTGGTTTTCTCATTCATCAAAGGATACTTTATACTGTCGGACAACACCGTTACATTGGCAAGAAACGGAAGCTTACCCCACAATCTTTCCCGCTCCTCTTCCTCCTTTAACACCACAGTAATATGCTCCGGAGGACTCTCGTATAACAGCTTTGCCAGCAAATACATACTGTGTCCTGCCGGATACTCCGCCGCCTGACAATCCATAAAATTCATCTGTCTCAATAAAAGCGTATCATATTCCTCCTGCTCCGTCAACTGATACAAACTTACCAGATTGTACATCATAGCAGAATTTCCGCTGGGTATTGCCCCGTCATAAGTCTCCTTCGGATTCATAAAAAGCTCGGTGCTTTCTTTTTCACACAAATAGTACCCGCCCTTTTTTTGTCCGCAAACCGCTGCTCCGCTTCTTTACATAACCGTGCCGCCCGTTCCAAATATTCCGTTTCAAAGGTGGTCCGGTACAGCCCCGTTAATGCGGCAATATAAAAGGCATAATCATCCAGGAAGCCACGCTCCGAACACTTTCCCCCTCGATAGCTTGCAAAATGCCGTTTCAACAGCTCCGCCGTTTTCTCATCCTCGAAGCTTTCATGGGCCATCACATGACACCAATGGCAGGTACTGTATCCGATGCTTAAAAATATGGGCTTATCCTCTTTCTTTGCCTTTTGAAAAGCTTCTTCCCCCCACGGATACCAGTGCACCGGATTTTCCGCATGCTGTAACAAATACGGACTGGTTTCGTTTTTCAGTAAATTACTCATAGCAATCCCTCCTGGAGCATTCTTTTCTTCTAGTATGCGCCGTTTCCGCATATCCTATAGTAAATTCAAATAAAGGATAGTTCTATGCCTTTCTATCGTTCTTTTCAGGTAAACGAACCGGCAAAGCCGGAACCCCAAAGAAAAACAAGCACCGTGCAAAAATCAAATACATTTTCGAATGAACCGGCGGTTCCGGTACAGAACATAGTGCCTACGGAACAGGGTACACAGACTCCGGCTACCGAACCGAATCAGCAACCGGAAGCCGTGCAACCGTCCACTCAAGTTCCGGTGCAAATGCAGACACCTCCATCACAAACGCAACAGCCGTTGTCCCGGACACAAATGCAAGTACCGCAAACACCGACGCCTTCTCCGGCACAACCGTCCCGCTTTCCAGCGGATATGTCCACCGCATCCTTCGGAGGACTACGGGTGTCCGTAGGTAACATTGCAGATAATTTCCCGATTGAAAACGCCACGGTACAGATTTCCGAAACCATAGGGAATACCACAACACTTATCGACGAAATCAGTACCACCGCTGCCGGTCAAACAAACGTAATCGAATTGCCTGCTCCTCCTCGCGAATACAGCGAAGAAGCGGGCAGTCCCAGACCCTACTCCGAATACAACCTCACCATCCGGGCAGAAGGCTTCGAGCCGGTGCAAATCGTCGGGACGGAGGTGCTGCCGGATGTCGTCGCGCTGCAACAGGTGCAGCTGCTGCCACAGGTGCCGTCCGACACAAGGAGTGCCGAAACCTTCGTAATTCCGGACCATACCTTATACGGTATTTATCCGCCGAAAATCGTTGAAGAAGAAGTAAAAGAAATCACCGGCAGCGGAGAAATCGTCCTGTCCAGAGTTGTCATTCCGGAATTCATCGTGGTGCATGACGGTTCTCCGAATGATTCCTCCGCTCAGAACTACTATGTCCGTTACCGCGATTACATCAAAAACGTAGCTTCCAGCGAAATCTATGCCACCTGGCCGGAGGCAACCATTTATGCCAATATCCTTGCCATCCAGTCCTTTACCCTAAACCGGGTTTACACCGAATGGTACAGAAATCGCGGCTACAATTTTACCATTACCTCTTCCACCGCCTACGACCACAAGTGGATTCCGGAACGGAACATTTACGATACCATTAATACCGCCGTGGACAACATCTTCAATAACTTCCTGTCCCGTCCGAACGTGCGCCAGCCGATTTTAACCCAGTACTGCGACGGCAGACGGGTTACCTGTCCGGGGCTTATGTCCCAGTGGGGAAGCAAGTACTTAGGCGACCAGGGCTACGATGCCATTGAAATTTTACGTAACTACTATGGTGACACCATTTTTATCAACACCACCGTGGAGATTTCCGGTGTACCAAGCTCCTTCCCGGGCGAGACCCTGCAGGAAGGTTCCCGGGGCGAAGCAGTCCGCCAAATGCAGGAACAGTTAAACGCCATCGCCGATGTGTACTATGTGGTTCCGAGCGTTGCCGCCGACGGTGTGTACGGTCCGCGTACCGCAGAAGCAGTCCGGGCCTTTCAGCAGCAATTTGACCTGACACCCAACGGTATCGTAGATTTTACCACCTGGTATAAGATTTCCGAGATTTACGTCGCTGTCACAAGAATTGCGGAATATACACGATAGTCTAACCGCACACTTAGCTTGCATGATGTCTCTTTACCGACAACTCACAAACACATTATAAAAATAAAGGAAGTCCTTGTGCATTTTCCGCACAAGGACCTCCTTTTCCTTCATTTCATATACTCCGGCAACAAATCCTTATATCAACTCTCCTCATACACATTCCGTATCTCAAACATCTGATTCACCACCAGCCAGTTCTGCGGAAAATACCGCATCACATTCCAATAGCTGATGCCCTGTAACGGATAGCTTTCGTTTAACAGAAGTTTCGACCGGATGCTTCTGGCATCCTCAAACCATACCACATGCGCTTTTCCGTCTTCTGATGTATAATAAAAAAACGGAGTCTGCGCCTGCTCGTCAAACTGGATGGTAGCTCGATACTTCTCTGCGATTTCCACCGCCTCCACATTGCCGATGGACCGGGCCATGGATTCCCCCCTTACATACGGAAGCGTCCAGTCGTAACCGTAGTTCGGCATTCCCTGCAATATCTTTTCCCGTGGGATGACAGAAACGCCGTAATCCAGCACTTCCTTTACTTTATTTAACGGTGCAACTGCCATGGGCGGTCCGTAGGTATAACCCCATTCGTACGTCATAATCAGTACCGAATCCGCCACCTCACCGATGGCCGGATAGTCGTGGGATTCATACAAAAGTCCCCGCTGCATCCCGGAAGTCTTCGGTGCCAGTGCCACCACCAAAGGGTACCCCTCCGGCTCCAATCGCGCTTTCAGTTCCGTCAGAAACTGCACATAGTTGTCCCTGTCCTCCGGTAAAATAAATTCAAAGTCCACATCCAGCCCGTAATATCCCTTTACACGCATGTTCTCAAGAATCTGATCAAACCACCGGTTCCTTGCCTCCGCATCCGAAAAAATCCGACTTGCCAGCTCATTACTGAAGGTCCCGTCACCAGTCAAAGTAGAAAGCAACATCAGCGGTGCCACCTGATACTGCTTTGCAATCTGTATTACCTCTTCATCATCAATCCCGATTAAATCCCCGTTTTCCGTAAACCCGTAAGTGAACAGGGTCAAATACGTCAAATACGGCAGCGTCTTACGCAATATTTCCCGGTCAATGTAGGGATATGCATACCCGTTCACAGAAAGCGGTCTGCGTTCCATATTGGTGGCATAATCAATCACAATCGTCTCTCCCGGATATAAGGTCTCTCGTCCGTTTAATGCCGGATTGTTGGCAAGAAGCTGCTTCGGAGCTACACCGTACCGTTCCGCAATTCCGAGAAACGTGTCTCCCTCCTGTACCGTATAGGTCACATTGGGCTGCAGTACCACGATTGCCTGCCCCGGCACCAATACACTGTCCGCAGTCAAAGCATTGTCCTGTAAGATACGCTCCACACTGCTCCCTGTGGCGGCAGCAATCCCCTGTACGGTATCCCCGGGCTTTACCGCATAAATAATCATAAAAACACTTCCCAAAGATTCTTTCTACAGTTTATGCGAAATATTTTCTCCTGCCATCCCCTTTGTATACCATAAAGCAACGAGCTGAAAGGAACTTTATGTTTCTTTCAAATTCAAAAAAGGACAAGTATCGATTCCATACCTTCCGATCGTACTTGTCCTTATCCGATTCCATATACGTGAGTTTTTAGCCCTTCGACCACGCGTTCCGGCTCAGCTCCGGTCTTCCCTCCAAATGGGAGGCATCATTTAACCGCTCCAACGAAAAGCACTCTGCCTCCTCGGAGTACCTAAGCTCCGTGACCGACGTATGCTCCAGACTGTCCGCAATACGGAGCATTTGTCCGGCACCCAGACCTAAAAGTCCGGCAACCAGAGCACGAATCACGCCGCCATGGGTCACAAACACTACCGTTTCCGCATCAATCTCGATTGCTTCATTTACCACTTTTACCGCTCGTTCAAACACCTCTGTGGGACATTCGCCGCCCGGCATTCTTAAATTATCCGCCTTTTTCTTTTTCGCGGCAAAATACTCCGGAAACAATACCGCATTCTGAGAATCCGCACCTCCGGTCATATCCCCGAAGGAAATCTCGTTTAACGCCTCTCGCTCGTAAAACCGGACATCTTTCCCGAATAAAATCTCCGCCGTCTGCTTCGCTCTGATTAACCCACTGGTATAAATCCTGTCCGGATATAGCCCCGTAAGTCGTCCTGCCAAAAGCTCTGCCTGCCGTCTTCCTACCTCCGACAAATCCACATCCACATTACAAAGAGGACTGCTCTGTCGACCGTGACGAATTAAAATCAATCGCATAGTCTTCTCTTTACTCCTCTAAACAAATATCCTCACCGAACACGCGGATTGCATATTCGGTAAAGTTCTTCAGCTCTTCCTTGGCAATTTCGCCGATATAATCAATCTTACAAATCAGTTTTGTAAACGGAAGCGGCACACGGTACTTATCCCAACGCCAAGGGAAGGTAATCATTCCCTTCTTAATGAAACGCACGTATACTACCGATTTCTCCGCCTCATGAGCCAGCATAAACAGCAAACGCTTCGGCTTACGGTACGGACCGCAGGGACCGTCCATGGCCGCCGCCAAAGTCAAACCAGCCTGCTTGCTATCTTCCTTTAAATCCTTTAAAAAGGAACGCATCTTCAGTCCGTCCGGCAAACGCATCGGTGCCCCGCCGTAATGAGACACCATCTCTGCGATATAATCTCCTCTGCGCTCCGAGGTCACAATCACATGAATCTTTTTCTCGAACTTCTGCAATTCCCTCAGCAAAAGCTGCATACAATAGCTGTCCTCATGCCAGAATCCCAGCATACGGTTCTTCTCAATATTCTCAATACCCTGAAACTCTACCTTGGAAGTCCGGGCTACAAATCCGATATACGTACGCCAAATCCATACTACCACATGCTGGGTTCCCCGACGCATAAACATCGGAAAATGCTTTGATATTCCTTGCAATTTCATTTTTATTTCTCTCTTTCGCTTTCATCTCTGCGAGTTCCCCTGTTCACAGATTTTCTTTTCCCCTTCATCTTTTTGTATTATACAACTTTTTTAACATTATGTCAAAAAAATATACAGGCTTTTCAAACACTTTTTTCTATGGTATAATGCTGTGGAGTACCGTTAATATCAAGTTTTAATTAGAATTCTAATTACATAAGAAAGGATACTTACGCATGAGAAAATTACTATCTTGTTTTACTTTATTAACTCTGACTGTCTCTTTGTTTGCCGCTTGTAACTCCGGCAATGCAGATGTTACCTCGACACCGGAGCCGACCGCAACCGTAGCACCGACCGCTACGCCGGAACCGACCGCAACTCCGGAGCCAACAAAAAAGCCGACGGCAACACCGCTTCCGTATGACAAATCCGTCACTATTATGAATACCTACGGTACCGTATTTGACAGGTCCGGTGTTTGTGTTCCCCGTGCTACCGATTTAGAGAATGTCTATTATGTAAAGAATATAAAAAAGCACTATAACAGTATTTCTATGGAAAACGAAATGAAGCCGGATGCGATTATGGGCGGCATTCCTACGCTGATTTCCATCGAGGAAGCAAAGGAACTGGGCTATGTAATTCCGGAAAACTACAAGGACACCATGGTTCCGAAGCTGAATTTCACCGCTACGGATTTAGCAATGAAGCTTTGTTCCGAAAATGAACTGGGACTCCGTTTCCACACTCTGGTATGGCACAGCCAGACACCGGACTGGTTCTTCCGCGCGGAGTTTAACGGTGAAAACGATTTGGTAACCACCGATGTT
>JAFTPY010000380.1 GCA_017463035.1 Lachnospiraceae bacterium | reverse complement strand
TATCTTGTAAGAAATAGGAAAGGCAAATGGCAGTCGTATAATACGCACGCCATGCTCATTTTTGTAATCACTTTCCGTTTGGCATATTACCCATACCCCTTCCGTGAAGCAGTGGTCTGTGGTAATCAGTGACACATCATGCCCATCTTTTGCCTGATATTTTATGATAATATTTTCCTGATAATTCAGTCCTTCCGTATAGCCCATGGACAAACAAATGTGTACAATCTTCATAGCATCATCCTTCACCTGAATTGTTCCAGTCTGTATATATCCGAAAGGCTCTTCACCTTAAACCTGAGAATACTTCCCTGTAAGAAAGCAATCAGTCTGTTACCGGAATATATTTTCTTTACGCCAAAGGTAACACCGTATTCTTTCAGCATGTTCCGGTTCTTCTCAATCTCCGAAAGGTAACCTCTGTAAATTGCATCCTTGGTTTCCTTAGAACCGGTTCCCGAAGATATATTTACAATATCTTCACTTAAGTATCGGATATTTTGAAAATGATAAAAAACAACCGGAAATCTCTTTCCCGTCTTCTTCTCCTTTAAAACAATATCTTTTGTATCCCGGCAGGCTGACTTATCAAGCTCGTATTGGCCCAAATTCCAAGGGGCAACACCGCCGCCTAAATGTTGCAGCTCATGTACACCGGCAAATAAAGTCGGAAACTTTTCCAGATACTTTTGGTCACCCATCCGTTCTGCTTCATATCTGTGATAGCACCATGCAAAGCAGCTTTCTTTCCACCACCGAAGCGCCTTCCTTGCATTCTCTGATTGGTCAAAATAATTAAATTCCACACAGTATTTCCCGCTTCTTCTGCAAAGCCTTCTGCCGCCGGCATTGTCTGCAAACCGGTGGGGCGTAATGACAATGTTTGCATTTTCCTGCATGATTTCGTCAAACAACAGCTTGGGATTATGGAAAAAGTATAAGTCCGCATCGATATAGGTGCAGCTTTCCTCCTCAAAGCGGGTAAGCACATATTCAATGATAACCGGCGTACAGGTCCAGCAATATTCTGCTTTGGACCGTTCCTGCTTCAGTTTCAGCAAGTTTTCATCCTCGATTTGGGAATGATGAATCACCTCTGCATGAGCAAAGTTCATCTCTTGCAGCACTTCATAGGACTTATCATCAAAGCAAAAAATATAGAGCCGGAAATCATCTGTGCACGCTTCCAAAGAATGATAAAGAGCCAGTCCCTTATCTAAGTAAAAGCTGTCAAACAACGTGCAAAATGTCATCATTGCTTTATTACCTCTTTTAAATATTCCTCATAGTCACGGATATATTCCGTTCCGTCGTAGTGGGTGCTTGCAAGCACCAGTAATACGGAATCGGAAGAAAAATCATACATATCCTTCCAAATCATTTTCGGAATATATACTCCCATCTTAGGACGGTTTAAATCTACCACGAATTCTTCTTTCCCATCTGTAATCCGCACTTTACTTTGTCCTGCCACATTAATCAGTACAAATTCCGATTCCCTGTTGGCATGCTGTCCCCGGATTACCGTATCATCCGAATCATAAATATAAAAAATCCGCTTTATTTCAAAAGGAATATCTCTTTCTCCTTCTATCGCTACCAATTTTCCTCTTTCATCACCCAAATCTCCAAATCTGAAAATCGGACACTTTTCTTGTAAGCTCATCTGTTTATCCTCTTCTTATACAAACTCATTTAATGCCTGTATCACATAGCTTAGTTCTTCCTTTGTCATTCCGTTATACATGGGAATGGACAGGACTGTCCCCGCATATTCTTCTGTAATAGGCAAAAAGCCTTCTCCATGTCCTAAATAAGCATATGCTTCGGAAAGATGAGGGGGAATGGGGTAATGGATAATGGTTCCGATTCCTTTTTCTTCCAGATAGGAAATCAGTCTGTCTCTTTCCTTGCAGCGGATAACATACTGATGCCATACGCAGGTTGAGCGTTCCGGCACCCGGGGAAGAATCAGCTTAGGATTCTGCAGTTGCTTAGTGTATTCTGCCGCTATTTCCGCTTTCTCCCGGTTCATTTCATCCAAATGGGGAAGACGTACTCTCAAAAGTCCCGCCTGCAGCTCGTCCAGCCTGGAATTGGTACCTACCACTTTATTGTAATAGCGTTTCTCGCTTCCGTAATTGCGGTACACTTTGAACTTCTCTGCAAGTTCCTTATCTTTTACCACAACAGCCCCTGCGTCACCGAAGGCTCCCAGATTCTTGGAGGGATAAAAGGAAAAACAGCCTACATCTCCGAAGGTTCCTGTCATCTGACCGTCAAAGCAGGCTCCGTGTGACTGGGCACAATCCTCTACCAGCTTTAATCGGTATTTCTTACATAACGCTGTAATTTTATCCATTCGGGAAGCCACCCCGTACAAATGGACCACCAAAACAGCCTTCGTTCTCTCTGTAATCTTTTCTTCAATTTTGTCTGCATCGATTCCGTAAAATTCATCAGGTTCTACAAAAACCGGCGTTGCTCCGTTCATGGTAATTCCCATAACACTGGCAATATAAGTATTTCCCTGTACAATCACTTCATCTCCGGGACCGATTCCCAGTAACCGGAATGCAATCCAAAGTGCATCCAGACCACTGGCAAGACCTACGCAATAATTACCGCCGACATAAGCCGCAAACTCTTCTTCGAAGCTGCTGACTTCCTTTCCAAGAATATACCAGCCGGACCTAAGTACTTCCAATGCTTTTTCCTCAAATTCCTTTTGGTACCGGCCAAAGCCTCTGTCCATCCGATTTGGCATTATTTTCATAAATCAGTTTTCTCCTTCTTACATGTCTTTATTATTACAACTGTCAAAAATAATCCTACTCCTAAGGCAGCCCCGAACACACCGGTGCTCACAATACTTCTGACGAATTCCCATTCCGGAATATCATCCAATCTCCCTACAATGTAATTTCCGCTAAAAGTCAGGAATAAGCCTGTCGCAATCAGAACCGATGTCAGGAAATACAGTACGCTCCACAGCCCGCTTCTCCTGCCGATTTCTTCACGGATTCTCCTACCCGTCAAACCTGCAACCTTCATAAGCCCCCTGCTACAGTCAATCTTGTTATTTCCTGCAGGAATCAGCCGGATCTCCCGGTTCCATATACCCAAATCTTTCTGATGCAGTTCTTCGAATCTTCGATACAAGAAATCTCCCACAAATAAAAACATCAGGTTCTTATAGGAAAGATTAAACAAAAACGGGTCCGAAAGGCCCAGTACGCAAAAGCTGACAATGATAACCATTTCCGGCTTTTTTCCTTTTTTCACACAATCGGTAATCATCCTGATATACAAAAACGTAATAATCACAAAAGGAATTATACCTATCTGCAAAAAACTGTATAAGAAAGAGCTGTCAATCATATAGTTCGGATTCGGCGCTTCCTGAAACCTTGTTCCAAACAGGGTAACCGGTTCATGAGTCAGGTAATACAGCGAATATGCCCATCTGTTATGAAGAACCTTATCAAACAGTTCAAACAGCCATCCTTTCGTCACAAGGGGGCCGATAACCGAGGTTACTACACAAACCGGATACACCAGCCACACCGCTGTTTTTTCAAGCTTTGAAAGATTACCTCTCAAATGAAGGTACAAATTTACCAGTAAAAAGAATACCCCCACCAAGAGTCCCGTATTCGAGCAAGAATAAAGATAAAGGTAAATCGTTCCCATAAGGAGGAACAATGTAATAAGCAACAGATTATTTCTTTTTGTTTTTCCGATGACATAAAAAATAAGTGCCATCAGTACGATGTAGGTAGTCATAAGCGTATTGGGATAAGGATACCCCAGGGAGTGGCGTATTACATGCCCGAAACCTGCCCGGTCATGGATATAGGTAATCTCTTCCCTGATACCGGTTACTGACAAAAAAACCAAAGTCACAAAAGAAACAGACAAAATTGCCGTTCCCAATTG
>JAFTPY010000379.1 GCA_017463035.1 Lachnospiraceae bacterium | reverse complement strand
TATAGGACGATTATATTTTTCTATGTTACGAAGTGAATACAAAGAACAAAGTGTCATATAATATTTATGTAAACTATATATTAGGATACATGTAAAATGCTTGTATTATTGTATACAATTTTATTGACATTTCATTTACACAGGATTATAATAAAAACATCTTTTTGGGAGGATAACGATTATGAAAATAAGAATTGGAATCGTAGGTTACGGCAACTTAGGCCGCGGTGTAGAGACAGCAGTGAATGCAACCCCGGATTGTGAGCTGGTTGCTTTATTTACAAGAAGAGATCCGAGCACCATCACGACCCGCACCGGTATTCCGGTTTATAAAATGGAAGATGCGGTAAAGATGCAGGATAAGATAGATGTTATGGTGTTATGCGGCGGCAGTGCCAATGATTTGCCGGAGCAGACCCCGGAATTTGCAAAATATTTCAATGTCATTGACAGCTTTGACACCCATGCACGTATTCCGGAGCATTTTTCCAACGTTGATGCAGCAAGCAAGGAAGCAAAGAAGGTCAGTGTAATTTCCGTAGGCTGGGATCCTGGCATGTTTTCTTTAAATCGTTGCTATGGCCAGGCAGTTTTGCCGAACGGCAAGGATTATACCTTCTGGGGCAAGGGTGTAAGCCAGGGCCATTCCGACGCAATCCGTCGTATTCCGGGCGTAAAGGACGCAAAACAGTATACGATTCCGGTGGATTCCGCAGTGGCCAGCGTACGCGCCGGTGAGAATCCGGAGCTTTCCACCCGCGACAAGCATACCAGAGAGTGCTTTGTAGTAGCGGAAGAGGGAGCCGACCTTGCAGCAATAGAGCAAGCTATCGTTACTATGCCGAATTACTTTGCAGATTATAACACTACGGTACATTTTATCAGCGAGGAAGAGTTAAAGCGCGACCACAGCGGCATTGCCCACGGCGGTATGGTATTCCGTTCCGGCACCACCGGCGTAAATAATGAAAACCATCATGTCATCGAGTACCGCCTGCAGTTAGATTCCAATCCGGAGTTTACTTCCAGTGTATTGGTGGCCTATGCAAGAGCAGCGTATCGTTTGGCGCAGGAAGGACAGTTCGGTTGTAAGACTGTACTGGATATTGCTCCGGCATACTTGCATCCGCAGAGCGGGGAAGAGCTGAGAAAGAATTTGCTGTAATCGAGAGCTTATTATAAGTATTGAAGCAGAAACGTCCTTGGAAACAAGGGCGTTTCTCTTGTGTTTCAAACTACTTTATGCTAAAATCAAAAAAAATGAAAGAGGGGAAATCTTATGATTTGTAAAAAACTGCTTGACATCCCTATAAAACCGTGTTATATTAATCTAGTGTGCCGCACAACGAGGTTCAAGTTCTGTCCTTTTTTAAGAGCAGACACCAAAGTTGGCGAGTATTGTAAATAGGAGGTGCCATCAGATGTACGCAATCATTGCAACAGGTGGTAAACAGTACAAAGTTGCCGAAGGCGACGTAATTAAGGTTGAGAAGCTCGGCGTTGAGGCCGGTAATACGGTTACTTTTGACCGTGTACTTGCTGTAAATAACGGTTCCCTTTCCGTAGGAAATCCGACCGTTGCCGGTGCAAGTGTTTCCGCTACCGTAGTAGAGGAAGGCAAGGCGAAGAAGGTTATTGTTTATCGTTACAAGAGAAAGTCCGGTTACCATAAGAAGAATGGTCACAGACAGGCTTACACCAAGGTTAAGATTGACAAGATTAACGCTTAATTTTCGATTCTCATGATTACGATTACATTTTTCGCAAAAGAAATCGAGCAAGAAGTCAAAGTTAACTTAGAGTCCGTTACCGGATTCCGTATCGAAGGACATGCAGGGTATGCCAGACACGGCAAAGACATTGTATGTGCAGCGGTTTCGGCACTGGTAATGAACACCATGAATTCGATTCATTCCTTTACCTCGGATGTATTTGATTACAACGAGCACGAGAAGAGAGGATTGGTTGATTTCAGAATCGTTTCCGAACGAAGTCCCGAGTCGATTGTACTTTTAAAATCTTTGATTTTAGGATTACAGAGCATTCAGGAGGAGTACGGAGAGAAGTATTTACGTATTGATTTTCAGAATTCATAAGGAGGTAATAGGTCATGTTTAAGATGAACCTTCAGTTTTTCGCTCATAAAAAGGGTGTAGGTTCCACGAAGAACGGCATAGATTCCGAGTCCAAGCGTCTCGGCGCTAAGCGTGCTGACGGTCAGTTCGTACTTGCTGGCAACATTCTTTACAGACAGCGTGGTACCAAGATTCATCCGGGTATAAACGTAGGCCGCGGTGGCGACGATACGTTATACGCACTGGTTGACGGTGTTTTAAAGTTCGAGAGAAAGGGACGCGACAAGAAGCAGGCTTCCGTATATCCGGTAGACGCTGAATAAGTCCCCATGTAATGAGACACGATAAACCCTGAATTCTTTTTTATAAATGAATTTGGGGTTTTTCTTCTTATAAGGCAAGGATAGGAGATAAAATTATGTTTGCAGATAGAGCTGAAATTTATATTCGTTCCGGTAAGGGCGGTGACGGCAGTGTATCTTTCCGTCGTGAGCTCTTTGTGGCGGCAGGCGGTCCCAACGGCGGTGACGGCGGCAAGGGCGGCGACATTATTTTCGAAGTGGACGAAGGGCTGAATACTTTGGCGGATTTTCGTTTTGTTCGAAAGTACTGTGCGGAAGACGGAGAAAACGGCGGAACCAACCGTTGTACCGGTAAAAACGGCGCGGATAAGATTTTAAAGGTGCCGGAAGGTACCGTAATCAAGGAAAAGGAGACCGGAAAAGTCATTACCGACATGTCCCATGACAATCGACGTGAGGTGATTTTACGAGGCGGTCGCGGCGGCAAGGGCAATCAGCATTATGCTACCGCAACCATGCAGGTGCCGAAGTACGCACAGCCGGGGCAGGACGCCCAGGAATTAAATGTCATTCTGGAACTTAAGGTCATTGCGGATGTAGGCCTTGTAGGCTTTCCGAACGTAGGTAAGTCCACCTTCTTATCCCGCGTTACCAATGCAAAGCCGAAGATTGCAAACTATCATTTTACCACCCTGAATCCGAACCTTGGCGTGGTGGATATGGACGGTGCCAACGGTTTCGTTATTGCGGATATTCCGGGACTTATCGAAGGTGCTTCCGAGGGTATCGGGCTCGGACATGAATTTTTGCGCCACGTGGAACGTACCCGCGTGATTATCCATGTGGTAGATGTTGCTTCCACAGAGGGCCGCGATCCGATTGAGGATATCAAGACGATCAATGCGGAACTGGCAGCTTACGATCCGAATCTTGCCAAGAAGCCGCAGATTATCGCAGCCAACAAGACGGATGTTATGCTTCCGGAAGACGCAGAAGAGGCAGTAAACAAGCTTCGTGAGGCCTTTGCAGAAGAGGGATATCCGATTTATTCCATCTCCGCAGTCAGCGGTAAAGGTGTAAAGGAGCTGCTTTATGCGGCAGCAAAGCTTTTAGCCGAGACAAAGGAGGATCCGATTGTCTTTGAGCGTGAGTTCTCCTTGGACAACCTAACCCTTCCGAACGAGCCGTATACGGTGGAATACGACGAAAAGGACAAGATGTATGTGGTAGAAGGTCCGCGTATCGAAAAGATGTTAGGCTACACCAACATCGACTCCGAGAAGGGCTTCGAATTCTTCCAGAACTTCTTAAAGAACAACGGTATTTTGGAGGAACTGGAGGCAATGGGCATTCAGGACGGCGATACGGTGCGTATGTACGGCTTACAGTTCGATTATTATAAATAAGGTTGCATATCGGATAGCATTTAAAGAAAACTAAAAGAGGGATACTATGACAACAAAACAGAGAGCATATTTAAAGGGACTTGCCATGAACATCGACCCGATTTTTCAGATTGGAAAAGGCGGACTGACCACCGAGTATCTGGAAGGTGTGGAAGAGGCTTTAGAGGCAAGAGAACTGATAAAAATCAACGTATTGAAAAATTGTCTGGATGAGCCGAAGGAGCTGGCATATGCCATTGCGGAGAATACCCTTTCCGAGGTAGTCCAGGTCATCGGAAGAAAGATTGTGCTGTACCGCGAGGCAAGACAGCCGGAAAAGAGAAAGATTGTACTGCCGAAGTAATCCGGCACAGTTGCCGGTTGCGGCAAATTCTGATGGAAAGCAGTTGATTATGCGGTCAACAGAAACGGAGTGTATATGCGTAAAATCGGAATCTTAGGCGGGACCTTTAACCCGATTCATAAGGGCCATTTAGCCCTTGGCAAGGCTGCAATGGAGCAATACGACTTAGAGGAAGTATGGCTGATGCCATCAAAACTTCCGCCTCACAAGTCGCATTTTGCCATGCTTTCCGAGGAACACCGGCTGGCTATGACAAAGCTTGCGGCGCAGACAGATGTTCGGTTTAAGCCTTCCGATTTTGAACTCGGAAGAGAGGGTTTGACCTATACCGCCGACACTCTTGAACTTTTGACAAAAGAATACCCTGATGTACGATTTTATTTTATCGTAGGTGGCGATTCCCTGATTAAGTTTATGCATTGG
>JAFTPY010000378.1 GCA_017463035.1 Lachnospiraceae bacterium | reverse complement strand
GCAAAAAGAGCATCTTTCAGAACTGGAAATACTAAATGTAATTAACCATAAGCAAGATAAGTTAGAGCAGGTAGGTATTAATCTGTATCTTCAAAATTCAGAGGTAGGAGTAACGCTATTAGCGAAGGAAACCAAAAAAATAATTATTGATTTGTGTATTAACAGACAAACATTAGACAGTACGCGGGAATCAATAACAGATATTGGTTGGTACTTTGCCAATATGATACAGAAGCTCCAAAAACGAGGATGTCCAATTGATTATATTAAATTTGAAGATTACGTAGATTGAGTTTGTTATCTCTCTACTTAAGGACATCCGAAATCAAAACTGAATAGTGTGTATATGAGCCAGTTGGTTGTTGCTAAAACCAGCTGGCTCTTGCATTATATAATGTTCTCATCCATATCTATCCACTGGAACTGCGTTGCAGTGTCATAATGGCGAGATGACGTATAATAAGTTTCGCAAATTGCTTTTTTCAGATGGCATCACGCTATTGACGTCTCCCCTCTCACAGGTCTATAATAATCTAAAAACACGCTTCATACCTTCTTCGAAAGGAGAGACACTACTATGACAACCCATAAAAGAAAGATTACCGTAATCGGTCACAAAAACCCGGATACGGATTCCATTTGTTCCGCCATTGCTTATGCGGAGCTTAAAAACAAGCTGACCGGTTCAGATTTGTACGTACCGCGCCGGGCCGGTGGGATTAATGCCGAGACCCGATTTGTTTTGAATTATTTTAAGATTGATGTGCCGGAGCTGGTGGAGGATGTGGGTACCCAGGTGAAGGATATCCAGATTCGCGAAATCGAGGGAGTGGCCGGTAGCATTTCTTTGAAAAATGCCTATACCCTTATGAAGGAAAAGAATGTGGTGACCCTGCCGATTGTGACGAAGGACGGGTATTTGGAGGGGCTCATTACCATCGGCGATATTGCCACCTCTTACATGGATGTGTATGACAGCAGCATTTTGTCCAAGGCAAAGACCTCTTACCGTAATATTGTGGAGACCCTGGATGCGGAGCTTCTGGTGGGAGACGAGAACGCTCTTTTTGATGCGGGCAAGGTGTTGGTTGCGGCGGCGAATCCGGACCTGATGGAGGATTACATTGCGGAGCACGACCTGGTCATTACCGGGAACCGGTACGAGACCCAGCTGTGTGCCATTGAAATGAACGCAGCCTGCATTATCATTTGTGAGGGGGCCAATGTATCCTTAACCATTCGGAAACTGGCGGAGGCGAAGGGCTGCACCGTGCTTTCCACCCCTCATGACACCTATACGGCAGCGCGACTGATTAATCAGAGTATGCCTATTGAGCATTTTATGATTCGGGAGAAGATTGATATTTTCCGGACCACGGATTTTGTGGAAGAGATTCGTGAGGTTATGGCGAAGAAGCGTACCCGTGACTTCCCGATTTTGGATACCAAGGGCAAGTACCGCGGTATGGTTTCCCGCAGAAATTTGCTGGATATGAAGAAGAAGCAGGTTATCCTGGTGGACCATAACGAAAAGAGCCAGGCGGCGGACGGCGTGGAAAACACGGAGATTTTGGAGATTATCGACCATCATCGTCTGGGTACTATGGAGACCATGTCTCCGGTATTTTTCCGAAATCAGCCGTTGGGCTGTACTGCCACGATTATTTACCAGATGTATCAGGAGAATCAGGCAGAGATTCCGGAGAAGATTGCGGGCTTGTTATGCTCGGCCATTCTTTCCGATACGTTGATGTTCCGTTCTCCGACCTGTACTCCGGCGGATAAGGCGGCAGCGGAGCATTTGGCAAAGCTGGCGGGAATCGATGTGGAAGCCTACGCAAACGAAATGTTTTTGGCGGGAAGCGACCTTCAGAGTAAAACCGAGGAGGAAATTTTCTTCCAGGATTACAAGAAGTTTTCCACCGAGGATGTGACCTTCGGTGTCAGTCAGATTACCTCCTTGAATAAGGGAGAGCTGGATATGATCGGCAGCCGCATCAAGCCGAGCCTCCCGCAGTTCCGTGAAAACCAGCAGGTAGATATGGTATTCTTTATGCTGACGGACATTGTGAAGGAGTCTACGACTTTGTTATTTGCGGGAGAAGATGTGGAGGCTCTGCTGGAGGTGCTGTACGGAAATGCCGGTGTTGAGGGGAGTATTGAGCTGGAGGGTGTGGTGTCCCGGAAAAAGCAGCTGGTGCCGGCACTGATAAGGGCAGCGGAGCAAATATAAGGATAGAAAAAGAGACAAAGAAAGCGGCTGGCGCAGCTATGAAAGTAGCTACGGCAGCCGTTGTTTCTTCTGCGGGTCATTCCTGAAGGAGAGAAGGGGTTAACGCAAAACCGGCATACCGTCCGCTGCCCACGTAACGGTATGCAGCCTTGCATGGCGGCACGGGTCGTAGAGCGGGTCATTTCCGGCGTAGCCGCAGATGCCGAGAAAGCACTCTTTGCTACGGGCATGGTAGACGAATACATCATTGCCGTTTTCGTCCTTTGTAAAGGAATTGTGCCCCGGACCGTACTCGTCGGTTAAATCGGCAGAAGTCAGGAGTGGTTCATCATACTTTTTCCAGGAAGTCGGACAAAGCAGGTTGCTTGTAAGGTCTGCTTCCAGGGCGCCTACGCAGTATTCCGGACCGGTGCCGGAGGCGGAAAAGCATACAAGTATCTTTCCGGCATGCTGTAATACCGCAGGCCCCTCGTTTACGGCATAGCGCACCTTTTCCCAGTCATACTCCGGCTTGGTGAGTAACATCGGCATGGAAATAAGCTTCCAAGGTTCCGACGGTTTTACCTCGCCAAGGTACAGGCAGGAGATTTTTTCTTCATTGTGCTGTGCCCAAATGACATAGCTTCTCCCAGAAGCTTCAAAATAGGTCATATCAAGGGAAAAACCGGTAAAGGAAAAGGTATCTTCCGGCAATGCTTGGAATTTTCCTTTTTCTGTCCAGTGTCCTGTATATGGGTCATCACTGTCGCACATCAGCACGTGGCAGTCAAAGGCCCAACGGTTTCCGGCATCCTCACTTCCGGCATAAAAGACATACCAGATTCCGTTGATAAAGTGAAGCTCCGGTGCCCAGATAAAGCGATGGCTTTGGGGAGTGTCAGAGACCTTCCAAACAGTGATTTCCTTCGCATCCGCCAAGCCTGCCAGAGAGCGGGAACGACGCAGGATAACCCTGTCGTACCCCTCCGGGTCATTGTCTGACTTCATGGGATAGGATGCGGTGAAATAGTAATATCCATCCGGACCCTTTGTTACATAAGGGTCGGCGCGCTCCAAAATAAAAGGATTGGGATAGCTGGTTGCAGTTGTCATATGGGTACCTCCCGGAATTTTGTGT
>JAFTPY010000377.1 GCA_017463035.1 Lachnospiraceae bacterium | reverse complement strand
GCAACGCTTTAAAGCGAAATGAAAGCAGAAGAATAAAGAATCTCAAACCAGAGAAGGAGAACAGTTATGTTAGCAAAAATTATTCTGTTGATTATCTTTTTCGGAACCATGATCGGTGTGGGGGTATACTCCAGACGTCATGCCACCGATGTAAACGGTTTTGTACTGGGTGGCAGAGGTGTAGGCCCGTGGCTTACGGCGTTTGCCTACGGTACCTCGTATTTTTCCGCAGTCGTATTTGTCGGATATGCGGGACAGTTCGGTTGGAAATACGGTATGTCCGCAACGTGGATCGGTATCGGCAATGCGTTAATCGGTTCCTTGCTGGCATGGGTGATTCTCGGACGTCGTACCCGTATTATGAGTAAGCATTTTTCCTCGAAGACCATGCCGGATTTCTTCGGAAAGAGATATGACAGTAACAGTCTTCGTATCGCGGCATCCGTGATCTCCTTTATCTTTTTGATTCCGTATACCGCATCCGTATACAACGGCTTGTCCCGTTTGTTCGGAATGGCATTTGATATTCCGTATGCGGCATGTGTCATCGGTATGGCGGTATTGACCGGAGTGTATGTTATTCTCGGCGGATATATGGCAACGGCGATTAACGATTTTATTCAGGGAATTATTATGTTATTCGGTATCGTAGCGGTGATTGTTGCGGTATTAAACGGGCAGGGCGGCTTCTACGAGGCAGTAAAGAATCTGGCAGAGTTTGAGAGTGACGTGGCAGTTACGGCGGGACAGAAGGGAGCGTTTACCTCTTTCCTCGGACCGGATCCGTGGAATTTGTTCGGTGTTGTGGTGCTTACCTCCCTCGGAACCTGGGGCTTACCGCAGATGGTACATAAGTTTTATGCAATTAAGGATGAGAAGTCGGTTCGTACCGGTACCATTATTTCTACTTTGTTTGCAATCGTAATTTCCTGCGGATGCTATTTCCTCGGCGGTTTCGGTCGTTTGTTCGGAGATTCCGAGGCGATTTACAATGCAGACGGATCGGTTATTTACGATGCGATTGTACCGGAGATGCTTTCAAGCCTCTCGGATATTTTAGTCGGTATTGTTATTGTACTGGTGCTTTCCGCATCCATGTCCACGTTATCTTCCCTTGTTATGACCTCCAGCTCCACGTTAACCTTGGACGTAATTAAGGGAAGTATCGCAAAGAAGATGAGTGAAAAAAAGCAGCTTCTTTATATGAGACTGTTAATTGTATTCTTTATTGTGGTTTCTGTTGTTATTGCACTGGATCCGCCGGCGTTCATCGCACAGCTCATGGGGATTTCCTGGGGAGCTTTGGCAGGTGCTTTCCTGGCACCGTTTTTATACGGTTTGTACTGGAAGGGCGTTACCAAGGCTTCCGTATGGGCAAGCTTTGCGGCCGGTGTAGGCATTACGGTGGCAAATATGTTCTTTAAGTTTATCGCTTCTCCGATTAATGCTGGAGCTATCGCAATGGTTGCCGGTTTAATCATCGTACCGGTAGTGAGCCTTTTGACTCCGAAGATGAAGAAGGAAACCGTGGAAGAGTGCTTTGCCTGCTACAATAAAAAAGTTGTGGTAGAAAACAAGGTGGCGCTTCCGAAGGAGGAAAACGAAGAGAACAAATAGTGAAAATGTTGAATTTTGTTGCAAAACGCTTGAAAAAGAGGTAAACTGATATGGGGGTATTCTAAAGAAAGGTACCGTTATCGGTTACAGAGGCGTGCGTGATGAGTTCGAGCAAGGAACAAAAGCATAAACAAAGACCGGAAGAGTTCTCTTTTTTTATGGAAGAGGCGGAAGAGATAAAAGAAATTGTGGAGCGGAGACCGGAGCCGGGGAAAACGGCGAAAACGCGTGAGACTTGGTACGGGACTTTGTGGAAGCATGTGAAGCAGACGGCGGAGAAGGTGTTTGTCGTGTCGGCAAAGTGGCTCGGAACGGTTTGTAAGGATACAAAGCGTTTGGGGATGCTTGCCGGAGGGGCAGTCGGATTGGGACTGTTGATTACGGTGATTGTGTTGGCGGTTCGTTTGGGCGGTGTTTCTAAGGAACTCCGGTCCGTACAGGCCATGTCCCTGAGCTTGCAAGAGGAACTGACAGTTACAAAGCAGGAACTTTCCGAAAATAAGAAACTGTTATCGACAAAGACTGCGAAGGAACAAGCGGTTACTTTAACTCCTGCGGTTACGACCGTGCCGACGGCGACACCGATACCGACGGTTACGCCGGCTGTAAAAAAATATATCGTTTGTGTGGATCCCGGTCACGGAGACTGGGACGGAGGCGCGGTGTTCCGGGATGAAAACGGACGGGAGTTGCGAGCGGAAAAGGACGATAATCTCAGAATGTCCAAATGGTTCAAGGAGGCTTTGGAAGCCTATGGCATAGAGGTGGTTCTGACCAGGGAGGACGATATATACCTGGAATTGAAAGAACGTACCTCCATTGCGAATAATGCGAATGCGGATGTGTTGATTTCGTTTCATCGGAATTCCTTTGACGGAAATGAAGACGTGCGCGGTGTAGAGGTTTGGATTCACAGCAGCCGGCCGCAAGGTGCGGAAGCGTTGGCAAACGGGATACTGGATGGCATTATGGAGGTAGGAGGACTGGCAGACCGGGGTGTAAAGTTCGGCTCTATGTCAAGTACCAGAGAGGATTTTGAAATCAATCGCAGTGCGAAGATGACCAGTATGATTGTAGAATTGGGCTTTATCTCCAGTGCGGCGGACAATGAGGTTTACGATGCTAACGGCAAGGCCTACGCCGAAAAGATGGCAAAGGCCGTGTATGACTGGTTGGAAGCGCAGAATGTTGTGGAATAATAAGAAGTCAGAGAATAGGATAAAAAGTATAGGCTGTCCCATGCGGACAGCCTGTTTTAGGTATAAACGGATATTGAACTTACTTCATCGCGGTTACTTCGTCAAATTCATCCTGAATCTCCTGTTCCGGAGCCGGAGTAAGAAGACTTACCGCAACGATGGCGATACAAGCGATAATGAACGCCGGAAGCAGCTCGTAAATAGCGAAGATACCGCCCAGCTTTGCGATAACGAACTTCCATACGAATACCATAATACCGCCGGAAATCATACCTGCAAGGGCACCGTAACGGTTGGAACGCTTCCAGAAGAGAGCGAACAGTACAACCGGACCGAAGGTGGCGCCGAAGCCTGCCCACGCAAAGGATACGATATCAAATACGGAGCTGTTCGGGTCCAGTGCCAGAAATATACCGATAACGGCAATTGCAAGTACGGTAATACGTGCAATCAGTACGGAAGTTTTCGGAGAACTCTTCTTGCCGAATACACCGGTTACAATGTTATGGGACACCGAAGAGGATGCAGCTAAAAGCTGGGAGTCTGCGGTAGACATGGTGGAAGCCAGAATACCCGCCAGAATGATACCGGCAATCAGTGCGAAGAAGATACCGTATTTACTCAGAGCATCGGAGATGGTCACAATAATATTTTCTGCAGCCGGTTTGCTTTCAAACATCGGAATAACGCCCTTAAGACTCATGCTATAGCCGATGATACCGATAAATACCGCAACGCCGAGGGAGATGAATACCCAGACGGTAGCAACACGGCGGGAAAGTTTTAACTTCTTTTCATTGTTGATTGCCATGAAGCGGAGCAAAATGTGCGGCATACCGAAGTAACCGAGGCCCCATGCCAGAGTAGAAGCTATGGTCAATGCTCCGTAGGAGCCTACTTCACCGGTAGCTACATTGTGGGTAGCGGTAAAGGAAAGGTAACCGGTCAGTTCCTTTGCATTTTCCATAACCGCATTAAAACCGCCGGCTACGGAAATACCGAAGCCTAAAACAATAACAAGGGCGATGGACATTACAATACTTTGGATAAAGTCCGTGGTGGATGCGGCTAAGAATCCGCCGAGAGCGGTATATGCCACGATAACCAAAGCACTGATAATCATAGCCGGAACATATTCCACACCGAATAAGGTGGAGAACAGCTTACCGCAGGCAACGAAACCGGATGCAGTATACGGAATAAAGAAAACAACGATAATGATTGCGGAAATCAGTAGCAAAAGCTTGCTCTTATCGCGATAGCGGTTCGCAAAGAAATCCGGCAAGGTAATGGATTCGGTTTTCTGCGTGTAGCGACGGATTTTCTTTGCTACAATAAGCCAGTTGACCCAGGTTCCGACGGCAAGGCCCAGAGCGGTCCAAAAAGCCTCCGCAATACCGAAAAAGTAAGCAACGCCCGGTAATCCCATAAGTAACCAGCTGCTCATGTCGGATGCTTCCGCACTCATTGCGGTAACAAGCGGACCGAGTTTACGTCCTCCTAAATAAAAGTCGTCTGCGGATTTGTTTTTCTTGGAAAAACGGAGACCGACAGCGATAACGATTCCCAAATATGCGATAATGGAAATCATAATACAGATTTGTTCTGTTGTCATTATATAGTTCCTACTATGTACTTTTATATGATAGCAAGATAAAGCGATAGGGCAGACAAAGAAAAAGAGGTTCTGTACTGTGAGCCTCTTTTGTTTCTGTCCCAAGCATTCCGAGTATCATACCTATGTATTATAGCATATGGATGGTTAGGATACAAGAAAAAACGACATATTTTGGGAAAAAACTAAACTTTCGGGAAAATCTGCTTGCTTTTTTTTACAGATACGGTACAATATAGGATAGAGAAATTATGTGAACAGGTATTCAGAAAGGATTTCAGAACCATGATTCAGGCAAGTAATGTAACATTAAGACTGGGAAAAAGAGCGTTATTCGAGGACGTAAATATTAAGTTTACCGAGGGCAACTGCTACGGCTTAATCGGTGCCAACGGCGCCGGTAAGTCCACCTTTTTAAAGATTTTGACCGGACAGCTGGAGCCGTCCAAGGGTGAGGTTATCATCACTCCGGGTCAGCGTTTGTCCTTCTTACAGCAGGATCACTTTAAATACGATGCATATCCGGTGCTGGATACGGTTATTATGGGTAATCAGCGTCTGTATGATATTATGAAGGAAAAGGATGCCATCTACGCAAAGGAAGATTTTACCGAGGAAGACGGTATTAAGGCCAGTGAGTTAGAGGCGGAGTTTGCAACCTTAAACGGTTGGGAAGCGGAGTCCGATGCGGCTACCTTGTTAAACGGTCTCGGCATTGATACAGAGCTTCACTACAAGATGATGAGTGAGTTAAAGGCGAGTGAGAAGGTGAAGGTTCTTCTTGCACAGGCATTGTTCGGTAACCCGGACATTTTGCTCCTTGACGAGCCGACCAACCACTTGGATTTGGAAGCAATTCGTTGGTTGGAGGAGTTCCTTATCAACTTTGACAATACGGTTATTGTAGTTTCCCATGACCGTTATTTCTTAAATAAGGTTTGTACCCATATTGCGGATATCGACTATGCAAAGATTCAGCTTTATGCCGGTAACTATGATTTCTGGTACGAGTCTTCCCAGCTTATGATTAAGCAGATGAAGGAAGCAAATAAGAAGAAGGAAGAAAAGATTAAGGAGTTGCAGGAGTTCATTCAGAGATTCTCCGCAAATGCATCCAAGTCCAAGCAGGCTACGTCCCGTAAGCGTGCATTGGAAAAGATTGAGCTGGATGAAATCCGCCCTTCTTCCAGAAAATATCCGTATATCGACTTCAGACCGAGCCGTGAAATCGGTAATGAAGTGCTTACGGTAACGAATCTTTCTAAGACCATTGACGGCGTAAAGGTATTGGATAATCTTTCCTTTATCGTAGGTCGTGAGGATAAGATTGCTCTGGTAGGCGCAAATACCCTTGCGATTACCACGCTGTATAAGATTTTGACCGGTGAGATGGAGCCGGATTCCGGTAGCTATAAGTGGGGTATTACCACCAGCCAGGCATATTTCCCGAAGGATAACACGAAGGATTTTGCATCCGACCTGTCTATCGTAGACTGGCTCATGCCGTATTCTCCGGAGAAGGATGTGACCTATGTCCGCGGTTTCATGGGACGTATGTTATTTGCCGGTGAAGAGGGTGTAAAGAAGGTAAACGTGCTTTCCGGTGGTGAGCGTGTACGTGTTATGCTTTCCAAGATGATGCTTATGGCGACCAATGTATTGTTAATGGATGAGCCGACCAACCACCTGGACATGGAGTCCATTACGGCATTAAATAACGGTTTGATTAAGTATCCGGGTGTTATCCTGTTTACATCTCAGGACCATCAGTTTATTCAGACCATCGCAAATCGTATTATTGAGATTCTTCCGAACGGAAGTATGATTGATAAGGTATCCACCTATGATGAATACTTAGATAGTGATGAAATGGCTCGTAAGCGTCAGGCTCTTTCCGTAGAGGTAACGGAAGAGGTTGTGACCGAGGAAGAGTAGTTATTTCTGTTTTTATCAGAGAACGGAGGGTGTTTTGGGTTATACAAACGGACTTTGGGAAGGAATGTTTGGTGACGGGTTCGGTGCGTGGTGCCGGGCCGATAAAATATGCTTTAAAACAGTAGCGGAGGGTGCAGAGTATTGCACTCTTTTGCTGTTTGGTAAGGGAAAAGAGGAGCCGGAGAAGGAGCTTTCCATGACCCGTATGGGGAATAGCTCGGTGTTTTACGCTGAGGTGGCACGGAAGGATATAAAGGGATGTGAAACCTATCTTTTTGCAAACGAAAAAGGAAGATTTACGGATGTCTATGCAAAGGGGGTCAGCGGAAAGGATGTTTTCGGAAAGTTAGAGGGTGAAGTACGTCCGATGCTTCCGAAGCAGGAGAAGACCGGGACGGCGTTAGCGGAGCACGAGAGTGCTTTTGTGTGTCCGGCATTTTCCGATATGATATTTTATAAGCTCCACGTCAGAGGCTTTACGAAGCAGGCAAATTCCGGTGTAAAGAAGAAGGGAACCTTTGCCGGTCTTGCGGAAAAGATTCCGTATCTGAAGGAACTTGGTATCAATGCGGTGTTGTTGATGCCTGTGTACGAGTTTGAGGAGTGTATGGAGGTTTCTCAAAATTGTGGTTGCCTGTCTGCAAAGCAGTTGGCGCAGTATGAGGCTCGCTATGGGGAAGAATTCGTAAAGGTACAGCAGGCTTATGAGACCGGGACGGAGGAAAAGACGGTAGACAGGGTAAATTTCTGGGGCTACACTTCGAAGAATTATTATTTTGCGCCGAAGGCATCCTATGCCGCTGATGCAGAGTGTGCCGATGAGGAATTACGCCGACTGGTTGCGGCACTTCATGAAGCGGGAATTGCAGTATTTTATGAGTTTTTCTTTGGATCGGATGTGAAACAGAGTCTGATTACGGATTGTTTGCGGTACTGGACCTATGCCTACGGTGCGGACGGCTTCCGGCTAATCGGAGAGAACGGAGTACTGAGGCTTTTGGCGGAGGATCCGTATCTGGCCGGAATAAAGTTTTTGGTTACGGACAGTCCGGAGACTTTGTTGTTTTCGGATAGTTTCGAAGGACGCAGAGTTGCCGTATATAATGACGGTTTTCGTAATGTGATGCGTCGCTTTGTAAAGGGCGATGAGAATGTGGTAGGGGCGTTTTTGGGACAATTTTGCGATGAGAAAAAGGAGTATGCACAGCTTCGTTATATTGCAGACCAGAACGGGTTCTCTTTGTATGATTTATATGCCTATGACCGAAAGCATAACGAAGCAAACGGTGAAGATAATAAGGACGGTGAAGATTACAATCATAGCTGGAATTGCGGTATCGAAGGAGAGACGGCGAAGAAAAAGGTAAACGCACTTCGTGCACAGCTTCGTAAAAATGCCCTCAGTACGGTGTTTTTGTCTCAGTCTGTACCAATGCTTTTTATGGGAGACGAATTCGGTCATACCAAAGAAGGAAATAACAATGCTTATTGTCAGGATAATGAGCTTTCCTGGATTAATTGGCGTTTGAATAAAGAAAAGAAAGACCAGCTTTCCTTTGTAAAGGAATTGATTTCGTTCCGTAAGGCGCACGGGATTTTGTCCGGTGGCCGGGTGTTGCGGGGAAGTGACTGGAAGAATATCGGATTGCCGGATGTGTCCTATCACGGTGTACAGCTTTGGCAGCCGGATTATGCGCCGTACAGTCGTACCGTATCGGTGCTGTTTAGTGGAGCCTACGGAGAGTCCGATGAAGAGGATTTGTATCTTCT
>JAFTPY010000376.1 GCA_017463035.1 Lachnospiraceae bacterium | reverse complement strand
ATAATCCGGTACGCCCGGTACACCTGCTCCAGCAGCACCACCCGCATCAGCTGATGCGGGAAAGTCATCTTCGAAAAACTAAGCAAATAATCTGCCCGCTGCAGTACCTCCTTCGAAAGCCCCAACGATCCTCCGATAATGAGTACAATATGACTGGTACCTCCTACGCCCAGTTTATCCACAAAGGCCGCCAATTCTTCACTGGAAAGCTGCTTTCCCTCGATGGCAAGAGCTACCACATACGCCCCCTCCGGAATTGCCTTTAGAATGCGCTCGCCTTCCTTTTTCTTAATCTGCTCCTCCAAAGCCTCCGAAGCTCCGTCCGGCGTCTTCTCATCCGCCAGCTCCGTAATGGAAAGCTTGCAATACCGGCTCAGACGTTTTTCGTATTCCTTGATGGCATCCGTGAAAAACTTTTCCTTTATCTTTCCGACACAAATAACCGAAACTCTCATCTTTCTGTATTCCTCTCTGTTCCCATGACTTCCCGGCAATCAGCAACGACCATTTCCTATTGCTCTGCGTCTTGCTTTTTCTGCGCTTCCTTCTGCCTCTTTTTCCAAAACTCCGGTCGCGGTCCCACGTACTGATACAGGATACCGTTGCGCACTCTGCGCAGCTTCGTCCCTTTAAAGCCCATGCGGAACAATTCAATGCAAATATTAAACATCATAAAACCGTGACAAACAATCAAAATATTGTCCTGTGACCAGTCGATGCTCCGCAAAAAGGTACGGATACGCCGTCTCGTTCCCACAATACTTTCCGGCTGGCTCTTGGACTTAAAATACCAGGCAAACCGTCCGCATACATGCCAGATTTCAAAAGGCAGTCTGAGACGTTCCGTATGAATAAACGGGGCATTGTCCACCTCCCGAAGCAACTTGTCCACATAAATATTTCCGCTGTACACTTCCTTCGCGGTGGCCACTGCTCTCGGAATATCGCTGGAATAACAAACATCCCAATCGATTCCGTACATTTCCACATGCTTTTTCAGAATTCGGGAATGTTCGTATTTTTCAGACCATTCTCTGAATTCCTCCGATGTCATCATCTTCTTATGAGGACAATCCACCTTAAAATGCCGTAATAACCCGATACGCATAGTTTCCTCCTTTGCTAAGCTTCCTTCAGCCTCGCTTATTCCTCTGATACAGTCTCTTGAAACAAGAATCCACAACAAATATCGCCAGCGCAATCATCCCCGCAATCTGCAACGTATAGGACAAATAGTAAGAGGTCAGTTCATGATTGCTTTGCAATAAATAATATACGGTCCGGTACATGCCCACACCCGGTACCAACGGCAAAATCCCCGTAACCAGATACAGCGTCACCGGGGCCTTGGATACCCGGGCAAAAATCTGGGCCAAAACAGCCACCAAAAGTGCTGCCAAAAACGTTGAAACAATCGAACTTTGAAGTAATTCCTCCATCACCAGCTCCACAAGCCAGCCGCCTGCTCCGGTCGCTCCCGCCAACAACAAATACTTCTTCGGTACCTGAAAGGATATCGCCACGGCCACCACGCCGACAAAAGCACTTAACACCTGTAACATCAGTTCCAACGGACTCATAGCACACCTCCCGTCAACAGACTGCCGAGATACAGTCCCGCACCGATTCCCACGGCACAGGAGATTGCCCGCACAAAAGCCTCCATGACCCGGGCGGAACCCGATATATAATCTCCGTGCAAGGTATCCCGGATGGCATTGGTAATGGCCACGCCCGGCAGGGACGGCATAGCCGTACCCGCAATAATCAATTCCAAATTACAAGGGATGGAAAACCCTCCCACAAGAGCCGTTACAAAAAAGGTGGCACAAGCCAGAGATGCCATATGAAACATAAACTGATTAAGCTGCAGCTTGGAAACAAGAATCTGAAACACCACCAACACCACGGCAGACACAACCGAAAGCAGCGCTTCAACAGTCTTTCCGCCAAGAAGCAAGGTAAACATCACCACCGTTAACATCGTGCAAACATGGCAAAGCCACTCCGGATAACGATTGGCCTCCTTTAACAGCTTCAGCTCCTCGTACATCTCATCTAAAGAAATCTCTCCGCCGCAATACTGTCTCGATAACTGATTCACCACGCAGATATTACCGATATTGGTTCCTCGGGAGGAAATCCGCTGCATTTTACTGATGGCGGAAATCGACGGATCGTCAATGGTCAGCATCAGCGCCGTGGACAACACCAACACCTCTGTCGTCCCCGCACCGGAGGTATTCAAAATCCGCTGCATCGTATCCTCCACACGATTGGTTTCCGCACCGCCCCGCAGCATAATCGTCCCCGCCAGCATGGCGGTATCCGCAAGTTTTCTGTAATCCATAACCGTCCTTTCCGTATATGTTATCATATACCGTAAACAGTTCTGTCTTCCCTATCATTATCTTAACATTTCTCTACTCATATTATACTTTTTTCCCGTGCCGATTGCAAGAAAATCTGATAATTCCCCCTTTTTTCTCTCGTTCATAATTTGTTTACATTTAATACATATTTTATTCACAACCCCGTGTTATATTTATTCTCGGATAGTGATAAAACACTTTCTACTCCCACCCTATTATACGTTGAGTGATATGTTCCTCATAGCATATTACTCGGAAAGAGAGGCTGTTCCCCAGCCTCTTTTTCTTTTGTCT
>JAFTPY010000375.1 GCA_017463035.1 Lachnospiraceae bacterium | reverse complement strand
GTGGAAGAAGACAGCAAATCGATTTCCTTCACCGCCTCCAGACCGCTGGTACCCTTATTCACCTGTCCCACCACATGGGCATACAAACTGCCGTAAGGGTACTTTCGTACCTCTTCTCCCTCGGAAAGCATGGTAAATGCCAGCGGTTTTCCGTCCGCATCAAAAATCGTTCCCCGGGCATTTTGTTCCTCCAGCTTCGCCTGTCGTCTGTTGTAGGAGTTAAAAATCACCGTCCGGGCCTCGGTACACATAAACACGGTAAAATAAAGAGCCACAACACATAATATTGTCGGAAAAGCCGCCATACAGCACCGCAGTGCCTTTTTCGCCTTTTCTTTCAACACTCCCGGTACAAATCCGTCCTTATACGCTGCTTTGCCGATATCATTTCCTCCTTCCTGCATTCCCTGCATCAGCATAAGCATAAGAACCATGCTTGCCGCGGAACTTCCTCCCGCACTGACAAAGGGAAGAGGTACTCCGGTAGACGGCAACATCCGTATCACTCCGCCTACATTTAACAACACCTGTGTCGTAACCATCGCTCCGAAGCCGGTAAATACCAACCGGTAATAATCCTCGGAAAATTTGGATGCCATACGAATAATCAGAATCATACAATGCACATAAATTGCCAGAAGTCCCAGGGCGAATAATCCGCCCAGTTCCTCGCACACCGCCGAAAAAATATAATCCGTCGTTACCACCGGTATCTGCTCCGGTGCCCCGGCAAGCAATCCCGTACCGAAAAAGCCTCCGTTTCCGATGGCAAATAAGGACTGGGCCAACTGATATCCTTCGTTATCTACTACCGCAAAGGGGTCCTTCCAAGCCAGAACCCTTACCTGCACATGAGAAAACAGCTTATACGCCGCGACACATGCCACACCCGCCGCTGCTGCTCCGCCGAACAACCACCGTTTCTTTCCGTCGGTACATAATAACAAAATCCAAAACACCACCGCAAACAAAAGGGCACCGCCCAAATCGTTTGAGGCCGCCATCAAAAGGATATGCACTCCCGCCAGAGTCATTCCCAAAAGGGTTCCCTTCCACGATTTTGCCCGTAAAAGAACCGCCGCACATCCGAATATAAATAATATCTTTACAAACTCAAAGGGCTGCATTGCCACGCCGAACAGCTTTACCCAGATTCTGGCTCCGAGGCGTTCTCCCGCAAAGAAAAACACTCCGAGAAGAATCGCAATTCCTCCTGCCAGATATACATAACCATAACGCTCAATTCGGTGCATTGCCCGGATAAACGCAGGAATAAACAACGCAATCACCAACGCTGCCGCTACAATCACAAACTGTCTGATTGCCCCGCTAAAATCCAGTCTCGCAAGCATTACGGAACCGACACATAAAAGCAGCATCATGTGGTCAAACAGTACTCCCGACATCTTCGGATATAACTTTTTATAAACAAAATCAATTCCACCGTATACCAGCAACTGAACGCAAAGAAATCCCAAAAACATTCCTTCCCCGCTCCTTACGTACAACGTAAAAAAGCAGAGTACAAAAATCAAAGCAATCTCCGCTTTCATGGCAATTGCGACTGCCCTTTTCCGTCCCTGCTCTTTTTTTCTCACGCAAAGAAAGGCCTGCACATTATACGCAAGCAACAATCCTGCCGTAATATAGTTTACCAGCGCAAGAAATGCTGTTTCCATTACTCCACTCCTCTTTTTAAGTGCCCTCGGGTATAACCGTTTCCTGTTACCGTTCCCCCTGCACCTGCGGCACATTTTAAAATACGTTCTGTTTCTTCTCCTGTTTCAAAGGTAAAATCCAACCGGATTGCCCGGGGCTTCAGTTTTGCCACCGTGTCACCACCGTCAAGTAACGACAAACACTCCGGATTATAAATCAAATTATAACATTCCAAACAATTCTGTTTTACAAAAAGCGTCTTTCCTACACGGTCTACCAACGTCAACGGTTCATTCTCCTCGCCGCATTCCGTTCCCTTACCGTTTTTACAAAGACCCATGGTTTTCTTCACACAATGTGCCGATACCATAAGCGGAATCCGCCCGTAAACAACCAGTGTCATATCCTCTGCACCGAGACAATACAATTCCTTCTCGGACAGCTCATAAGGAGCCGTCATGGTTACGTCTCCGCCGAATAACTCATGATAAAATGCCTTTGCTTCCCGGTTCATCACATAAACGGTAGCATCCAAGGCGCACCGTGATTTCCACTCTGCATCAGCCTCTTGTATCAGTGCAAGTGTCTCATAATTCCGAATCAGATAGCCGTCAAAACACTGTTTCAAGCGTTCAAACACATTGCGATACCGTTCCGATGTTTCTTTTCTGCATATCCTCGGAAAACAAAACCAAATCTCCTTACCCGACTGCCGCAATTTATCTGCATACTCACATACCGTTTCAGGACTTCGTCCGACAAAATCCACATAAATTCTGCGAACCGACGGTTCCTTCGCTACCGATTCCGCCTGTACCTTTGTACTGACAACGCAGTCGAGATACGGCTTGCCGAACAGTCTGGGTTCTTGCTTTGATACAAGCAGGCTATCAGCCTCTGCCCTATCTGCACTCCAAACTGTTTCTGTCACCGCAGTGTCGCAAGCGTCACCGTTCACAGTTTCATCCCGAGACTTTTCTTCCTCCCGCACAAACCGGCTCTGTATCGCTTCCGTCAGCATCGCCAGAGCATTCCTGCGCAATTCATTTAACAGTCCGTTGGGCAAAAATACATCATCCGCAAGCGTAACTGTCAGTTCCTCAAAATAAAATGCTTCGTTTCCCGTCTTTGATAACTGCTTCTTCACAGACTCTTCCGTTGCCGGAAGCTTCCCGGCCTTTTCGCAGACAAAACCTTCGCAAACCACGGAAACCCGCTCTTTTTCCTGTTCCGGAAAAGCGACCGGAAGCAATACGCACTCTCCCATAGCCGACACTTCAAGCTTACACATCTCCCTCGACTTTGCGTAAAATGCGCCCTTTACCGGCACCTTCAGTTCCTGTTTTACATAGGACGCCTCTAAACGTTCCAAAAGTACACTGTTCCGCATTCGGTATACCGTATCTCCCTGCTTTGCGGAAAGCTTCGGAAGCAGCTTTGCTTTTATCTTTTCTCCGGCTTTTGCACCGGTTCCCAAGGTATATTCATAATAGCCCGGCTCTCCGGAACGCTTCTCCGTCTCCCTCCGAAGCTCCAGCACATCCTGAGGCTGCACATCTTTGGTCAGACGAATCAAGGCTTCTCCCTTTCCGCCGGAGATTACTTCCCCCACCGGTACACCGAAATGTCCCGGACGGTTCACCGACATTATCCCTTTGCCGTTATGGGCGATAAAGCATCCCCCGGTAAAGCCGCCCCGGTTATACACGTCCGCCAGCTCCTGCACCTGCTCTGCAAGAAGTGTCGGATGTTCCCGCAAATACACCCGGTAGCCTTCTTCTCCCAGCGAAAAATACAAATCCGTAAATTTCCGATAGGCCGCCGTTACTGCCGCCGCATACTCCGGACGTTTCATACGACCTTCGATTTTAAAAGAGGCTGCTCCTGTCCGAATCAACTCCGAAAGCAGCTCCAGTCCGCACAAATCCTTCGGACTGAGCCAGTACTTCTTTCCTTTTTCTTCACTTTCGTATTCCATGCGGCAGGGTTGGGCACAACGCCCGCGATTGCCGCTTCTGCCGCCGATCATACTACTCATGAGACATTGTCCGGAATAGCAATAACAAAGGGCTCCGTGTACAAAAACTTCCACTTCTTTTCCGCTCTTTTTACAAATATCCGCAATCTCCGGCAGAGAAAGCTCTCTTGCCGGAACCAGTCTCGTCACCGGATACCCATCAAAAAGCCGAACGCCCTCCGCCGCCGTCAGTGTCATCTGGGTACTGGCATGTAACGCAAGCCCCGGAAATTCCTTTGCCAAAAAGCGCAAAACACCCACATCCTGTACAATAGCCGCATCCAAACCGGCGGAATAATAAGGAGCTAAGAACTCGTACAATGCACCGAACTCCTGCTCCTTCACCAACGTATTCACCGTAAGGTACAAGCGTTTTCCCCGCAAATGCACATACCGGATGGCTTCTAACATTTCATCCGTATCCGGGTTATCTGCATAGGCTCTTGCACCAAACCGGCTTCCTCCCATGTATATCGCATCGGCTCCTGCGGAAAGTGCGGCCTTTAAGGCCTCCATACTACCTGCCGGAGCCAGAATTTCAGGCTTTTCCATGATATCCCTCTAACTCGGTCTCTAACCGTATAATTCTTTTCTGCGCTTCCAGATTTTCCTTCTTTAAGGCTTCAATTTCTCTTTGTGCTGCCTCTAACTTTGTCTGCGCCGTAATTACTTCATGCTTTAAGTCAAAAATCTCGCTGCTTTTGGCAACGGAATCTCCGTTCGTCTCCTCCATCTGCTTCTTTAACTTAAAATAATCGTCTGCCAGATTCAGCTGAAGCACCATATTCTTCATTTCCATATCCAGCATGCGGTAAGATTCCGTATTCTTTAACTCAGCATACTTTGCATTCAGATAGGATGCAACACGCTGCAAATACTCTTCGCTCTCATATCCGGCAAGACTCACCCGTTTCCCGTTGATAATGACTTCAACTCCGTTTTTCTTGTTCATTTTGCACCCTCCTGATTATTCTTTCGTATCCGGCTCCGGCAGTCCCACATGGCGGTATGCCTTCGGCAACACCACCCGTCCCCGCGGAGTACGCGCCACAAATCCGTTTTGTACCAAAAACGGCTCATAAACCTCTTCAATGGTCCCTGCATCCTCTCCGATGCTGACTGCCACGGCCTCTAATCCCACCGGCCCACCGTGAAACTTCTCAATCATGGCCGTGAGTACTCTGCGGTCAATATGATCCAGACCTTCCTTATCCACTTCCAACAGATCCAGCGCCTTATCCGCAATCTCCTTTGTAATAACGCCGTCTCCAACCACCTGCGCATAGTCACGCACACGCTTCAAAAAACGATTTGCAAGACGGGGCGTTCCTCTGGAACGACGGGCAATTTCCAATGCTCCGTCCTCCTCAATCTCTACCTGCAACACACCTGCGGAACGTTTTACAATCTGCGTCAGCTCCGCATCCGTATAAAACTCCAATCGCGCAACCACACCGAAGCGGTCACGCAGAGGTGCCGTCAGCATCCCCGCCCGGGTCGTTGCTCCTACCAGTGTAAAGTGCGGCAGGGAAAAATGCTTGGATACCGCACTGGCTCCCTGTCCGATTAACACATCCATGGAAAAATCTTCCATAGCGGAATACAAAAACTCTTCTACCTGACGTGGAATCCGGTGAATCTCATCAATAAAAAGTACATCACCCTCGTTTAATTTATACAAAATGGATGCCATATCTCCCGGCTTTTCAATGGCAGGCCCCGCTGTGGTACGGATATTTACTCCCATCTCATTGGCAATAATTCCGGCAAGCGTGGTCTTACCCAGTCCCGGCGGTCCGAAAAACAACACATGGTCCAGCGTCTCATTACGCTCCTTTGCCGCCTCGATATATATTTTTAACATTTCTCTGACTTTTGCCTGTCCGATATAATCCGTAAGCAACTGCGGACGAAGCCCTGCTTCGGTCTTCTTCTCGTCCCCCATTGCCTCTGTTGTAATAATTCGTCTCGCCATATTTTCTTACCTTCCTATCAGCCCAGCTGCCGCAAACTCTGGCGTACCATCTCGTCGTCGGTCATACCGTCGGTAACTTCTACCGCCTTTACCGCCTTGGATGCTTCCTTCTCCGCATAGCCGAGAGCCACCAATACCTGCAATGCGTTTTCCCGGAGCTTCTTTGCTTCCTCCGTATCGGAAGTCTTTGACTCTGTAGACTTCTCCACGAATTCCTCGGCAAAATCTGCCGCAAGAGCCAGTATTTTATCCTTTAACTCAATAACCAGACGTCCCGCCGTCTTCTTACCGATGCCCGGTGCCGCCGCCAGACGATCCGCATCCTCGGCAATCACCGCTCTGCGAAGCTCATCCGCACCGATGGAGGATAGAATCCCCAACCCCAGCTTCGGTCCGATACCGCTGACCGTAATCAGTAATTTAAATATGGTCAAATCCTGCTTCGAAAGGAAACCGTATAATGCCACACCGTCTTCCTTTACCTGCAGATACGTATACAACTTTAACGCCTCCCCCTGTGCCGGGAGCTTGTCCAGATCAGAAGGCATTACCGCTACTTCATAGGCAATACCGCCTGCCGTCTCTATCATTACCGCATTGCCGTCCGCTTCCGCGAACAAGCCCTTAATGTATGCAATCACAATCGTCACCTCGTATTATTTCAGCCGTTCAAACTTGCCTTTGGAAAACTGCAATCTCCCTTCATCGATAAACCGCACTACTTCAAAGGTCGGAAGTTCTAACCCTTCTGCTATCTGAATTGCGTTGCTGTTAGGAAACTTTTTCAAATACTCCTCAATTCTGCTGAACAAAATATTATCCAGCTCCTTACAATGACTACAAACCGTAGATGAATAGGTAGCCTTAAACATCGTCCCACAATATCTGCACTGATTCAGTTTCATGCGATCACCTCCTTACGGATAGACTTTCACTCTTATAGTATAGCACAAGAACCCCCTATATGGAATAGTAAATTTTCTTTTTCCCGTTCCTCTCTGTTCAAACCGACGTACTTGTGATAAACTGATAAAAAAGCAGGACAAGCACCGATTATTATTGCTTTTTTTCTTTGTTACAGCATTTTGTTTACAGAAAAGGAAATGGTCTTATGATTACGCTAACCACACCGTTTACACCGGAATTTACGCCTTACCTGCCCCCGGAACACAGGGACAAACGGGCCCTTTATTTTGATATCGAAACCACCGGACTTTCCGCCCAGAGCTCCTATGTTTATCTCATCGGCTGTGCCTATGAGGAAGAAGGCATCTTCTATCTGACCCAGTGGATGACTACGGAGCCTTCGGAGGAGAAGGAACTTTTGCGCCTTTTTTTCGAAAAAGTCAAGAATTATGACCTCATTCTCCACTACAACGGTGCCGGGTTTGATTTGCCTTTTCTGGAGAAAAAAGCGAAGCGCCATTGCCTTTCCTATCCCCTTTCCGCCTTGGAAAGCCTTGACCTCTACGCAGTTGCACGAAAATTAAAAAACCACCTGAACACCGAAGACCTGAAATTAAAATCCATGGAACAACTCTTCGGCTTTACCCGTACAGACACCTTTTCCGGCGGAGAATTGATTGAAGTCTATGCACAATTTTTAGGCTTATATCGCTTAAACGAGCTGACCAATCACAGCAAGGAACAGGAAGTCACCGCTTTAGGCCATGTTCTCT
>JAFTPY010000374.1 GCA_017463035.1 Lachnospiraceae bacterium | reverse complement strand
CAGTCCCTCCTGTTTTTTTATATTTCGAACAGTATAGCACAGGAGTTTTGTAAAGGCAAGCAATAAATTCACATAAACTGCCAACTACTTTGTAGGCACTGTATTAATCAGCATTGGCAACTTCCACCCGCACCGCCACCTGATACTCATCCTCATACACAATGTCTCCCACAAAATTCGTGTACACCACATCGTACGGGTGATTATACTTATCAAGGAGTTCCATTGCCGGTGCAATTTTCTCCAGCATATGCGCCGTGGTGGCCACCTTAAAATAGGTAATCACCGGCTCCGTTCCGCTTTCACACACATCCGGTATCGGCAGGTTTTCTTCAAACCATGCATTGATTTCCTTAAACAATTCTGCATCCGCCTCTTCCATGACACCGTCGTAAATTTTCCGCCAACACATGGCAAAGATGCCTTTCGGGTATTTGGTTATGTAGGACAGTTCGCGTCCTTGAATGCGTACATACTTGAATTCCATTATCTCATCCTCTCTTTCTGATCATCTTTATTACTCTCTCACCCACTTACTACCTTCCTTTTGATTTCTCAACGTTCCTTCGGCCCTGTCATAATTACGTCCAAAATTGCAACAACGCCTCATCAATCTCCGCAATCTTCTCTTTTCCCTTCACCTGACTGTAAAATGCCAATCGTTCTATCTCTTCCTTGTCCGCCCGTTTTGCCTCAATCTCCTTTAACATTTCTGACCGTAATGTCACGCCATAAAGTGCACCATACTCCTCGTGCCATTCCGGATTAAAATATCCCGGTGCCATTTTATAGTGCATCAAACCGAGATACGTATATTCCACTCCGGAAATCCCCAATTCTTCCTCTGCCTCGCGCATAATACACTCTCGAAGCGTTTCACCTTTTTCCTTACATCCGCCGAAGATTTCCCAATCCTGCCGCCACCGATTCCAACCCAACAAATATTCTTCGCCGATTTTTACTACAAGCAAAGCATGGGTCACCGGGCTATACTGCTTCTCCGCCAGTTCCTCCGGTACGTCAATTATTGCTAAAAGTTCATTTCCTGCGCTGTCTCGTACTATCATCTGTGCTCTCCTTTCATTTACTTTCGTGCAGACCCGCACTCCGTGCCTGCCCACTGCACCTCGCAGCATAGCCGCTCGGTCGTGGGCGCGTTCGCATAATCTTCTCTTCCGTGCACGGAAAAAGAAAAACGCCTGTCAAGGAAAACTTTTCCCTGACAAGCGTGGATCAGACCTAAGGTCTACTATCAAATTCACTTTAACACAAACCCTAGAGTCTGTCAAGAATTCCTTTTACTTCACCCAGCACATACCTTCCCGGTGCATGCCGATGCCTTCCATAAGCTTCACCACTGCCGCTGCCGCCGCGTCGTATTCCGCCTCATCATGCAGATGCTCTAACATGGCCGGAGTGTCCTTCGGGAGCTTCGCGATTTCCTCCATCAACACCGGATAATCGATGCCGCCGGTACCTAAAAGCACCTCACGGAATGCCACCGTCAAAGAATCCGTCTCCATGGCAATGTCCTTCAAATGGAGGGTCACTATCTTGTCCCGAAGCTTATCAAAGGTCTCTCTAATGAACGCTCCGTTTTCAAAGAACCGCTGCGGCTGGTTCATGGTGTTACAGATGTCCAAATGCACCGCAGCCGCCTCACGGTCAACAGCCTCAAGGAATCGCAAATACCCGTCCGCCGAATCTAAGAAATAGTACGGCATCATCTCAAAGGAAAGCTTCGTCACCTTCGGATTTACTGCATCGATAATCCGCTGATACACCTCCACAGACTCTTTGAAAAACGCCTCCGAGTACCCTTCCGGACAAGGACCAAACCAGGTCTCGGTCTGCTTGGTACCGAGAATATTGACACAGGTAGCTGCACCCAATTCCTCTGCCAGACGAAGTCTTCCGATGATATAATTCATCTTCTCCTCTGCCTCTGCCTTATCCGGGTGGAGCGGGTTGCACCATGCCCCCACCTCCGCAATGCGGATGTCATGCTTTTTCATAGCATCCTGAAATGCCTTTAATTCCGCCGGGCGTTCTAAACTTATGAAGTCCGGACAAAGTGCCGCGCCGAAACCCTTTTTCACATGGGCAAGGGCGTACCCCTCCGGGTCGTTTCCTTTTACAAATACATAACCGCCTAGTCTCATCGGTTCCTCCTAACTTACTTTCTCATGTTACGAACACACCGGTTGCATCTCTATTGCAACCGGCGCATCCGTTTCCTTTTACTCACCGTATCTTATTCACTACTTGTCATTCTTAGCGACAACGAATCCCTCTGCCCCGCACTCAAACGGTCCCACCTGCGGATTCACTGCACGGTGTTCCCCGAAGAAGTCCTCATTAAATACAATCGGGCTGCCATCCGGATTCTCAAACAGCTGCTCCGGCTCAAAAGCCATCCCCAGCACTTCCGTGGAAATCATCTGTGCACCGGTCTTCAGCAGGAAGTCGTATACATTGGTCTTAAAGGTATACTCGCCGTCCTTTTCCACAAGTTCTACGGTAACTTCGTGGTCGTTGTCCACAAAGGCATCCGTTTCCTTCGTCATGGCCTTTGCACCGTTAAAGAACGCATTGCCTGCTGCCCATACCGGAAGCGGATTATAGTAACGGTCCGTCTTCTTGGAGCCCATACCGCAATAGCCCTCAAACTGCGTCACGTATTCTTCGTAGGTCGGGTATGCCTCATACGGCACCGTACCCACTACGAGATTGCCGTCGGACCACTCATCGTTCTTCCACTGCTCCTGCAAAGCCAGCAGGCCCTTGCGCATCTTCTGCTGCACGAAAATGTTGTTGTAGAACCGGCAGTCACCGTGCAAAATCGTCATAAAGCCCGCAACCTCCGTACGATGATGCATGTGATACGGAGTATAACGCGGCGAAGGCTTGGTCGGAGTTCCGTTATCCACACCTCTGCCTACCGCCGTAAAGGAGCCTGCGATAAAGTTGTGTACCAGCGCAACGCCCTGGGTCGGTAATTTCAGTGCTTGGTCGGACAGTAAAATATTGTTGTCCACCAGAGTCGGTCCGTGGGATACCTCGATAAAAATATCCTCGCCCACCGCCAGCATATCATCCTCTACCGGATACTTGTCCGCTTCATACGGCACAGTATTGTCATGGAACAGGTTCTGACTTACACGGGTACCCTGTGCCTGCCAGTCCAGCCACAAGCCTCTGGTACAATGATGGAAATGGTTTCTGCGAATAATCACATCAATCGCCGCGTGCATCTTGATGCCGCCGATTTCCGCTCCGGCCAAATTCTGCTTATTATTAATATGATGAATGTGGTTGTCCTCGATAATGGAGAACACGCCACCCAAATGTCCTACGATACCGGTCTGGCCGCAGTGATGGATGTTACAACGACGCACAATGTGGGAACCGATGGTTTCCTTGCTCCAACCCTCTGCCTGTGCCTGACAAATGTTGTCGCGCTCGGTCTGGGTGCCGTCCTTAAACTTCCATGTAGACCACTTGTTGTCGTTGTTCGGCTGACAATACTTTCCGAGAGAAATACCGGAGCACTTGGACTCGGAAATGTCACAATCCTCGATAATCCAACCTTTACTCCAGTGCGGGCCAACCATACCTTCCTGATAAGCGGTCGGCGGAGCCCACTGGGTTGCTGCCTTGGTTACCGTAAAGCCGGATAACGTAATATAGCCCACGCCCTCCTTGGACGGATAGAAGCAATTTCTACGCACCGAAATTTCCACGTTTTCCGCATTCGGGTCAAGGCCCCGGAAGTTTGCATAAAGAACCGTCTCGTTGGCCGCCTCGTCCTGCTCGGTATACCAGGTATACACGGTAAACTCACGATCCCAGGACTTGGCATAAACCTTCGGCTCCAATACGCCGGACAGCTCCAACACCTCGTACATGGACTTACCGTTTAAAAACACATCGCCGGTATGGGCCACATACATGGCATTGAACCAGTCGCCGAACACCTTCGTAGTGTACGGGTTGTAAGTACCGAAAATACCGTTGGGAATCCGCGCCATCCACACATTCTCCGCAAACGGCACCCAGCTCTTCAATTCCTCCGCACCGGTAATTACCGCTGCGCCCTTTTCCACGGAACGGTAGGTGATGCGTGCTCTCGGTGCACCCGCGTTTGCCGGGTCCACATACTCACGGTACACGCCCGGATATACCAAAACCTCATCTCCCGGACGGGCAATCTTTGCCGCATCGGAAATACGCTTGAATGGGTACTCCTTCGTACCGGTTCCGCCACAGGTTGCGTTAATGTCTACAAAAATCTGCATAAGTATTTTTCCTCCTCGTTTCTTTCTCTATTGCTTTCAGGGAAGTTCTACACCCCCTCGTGTATTTCACTTAGCCTCTTACAGCCGATGGATGATTGTCGCATCAAAGGAACTTGTATCTGCCACACCCGTACTTGCCATGGTACCGCGAAGCTCATCATTCATCTCCCGCATTCTTGCTGCCACGCCGTCCGCGCCGCCTTGACGGATAAACGGTATCAGATGAGTCCCGACGCTCACCGCCGTCGCGCCCAACGCCAACGCCTTATACGCATCCATGCCGGAGCATACGCCGCAATCCACGAAAATCGGCATCACATCCCCCACTTCCTTTACAATCTCCGGAAGTACCGCTAACGGCGGCATGGCGTAATTCATGCGTCCGTTGTGATGGGACACCACGATACCGTTGGCATCAATCTCCGCACACTTTGCCGCATCCCGCACACTTAAAACACCCTTTACCACAAACGGGAGATTGGTCATGCCGATATACCGTTCCAAATCCTTGGACGACTTTACCGCCATCTGCTCCCCGAGACATACATCCGGGTTGCCCTTGCCGTCAAACATATGGTCAATATCCATCCCTACCGCCAAAGCGCCAAGCTCTTCGGCGTAGGAAAGCATGTTTTGGATTTTCTCCTCATCGGCATAGGGCTTTACAATACGAATGGTCTTTGCTCCGGTGGCCATCACCGCGGAAAACTCCTCGTTGCTGCCCATTCCGATCCAGTGTACCGCATTCACCTGTGCCGCCGCCTGGGCGTACTGCACCATACCGTTGGGCATGTCCGGATTAAAGGTGCCGATATGGGACAGGGCCGCCGTCATAATCGGCGTATCAAACCACTGTCCGTACAGCATAAAACCGGTATCCGGCACCACGCTGTCCATGAGCCGCTGCTCCAATAATAAACTGTCAAAATATGCCCTAGTAATCTCTTTGGAAGAGGCAGGGTTGTTTAAATTTTGCATGGGTGTCCTCCTATTTTCTATTTCTTCGTGAAGGAAAGTGCTTCGCACTTCCCCGCGGCCTTCGCATTCTTCGAACGCTCAGTCGCGTGGGCGTTCGCATGACTACGCATCTGCTTGGAAATCAATTCCCGCAGATTGCTCGCATGCTCACTTTCCTTCCCGGATATTCGCAACCCGTCTGTTCTCCAGCGAAATCTCACTGTAATACCGATATCCGCCCTCACCCATCGGGGACTGGGCCTCAAAACCAACCTTCACGGTCTTGCCCACCGGCAGGGTGAACACACGCACCATATTGTACTCCACACCGTCGGTGGAATAATGAAAGGCAAAACAATCATCCACACGGGAAATCTGAAACCACACATAATTCGCATCCCGCACCGGGCCGTTACAGTCGTCGGAAATGCGATTCGTCACCACGGACACCACCGCCGGCTTCCTGCACGGCATATCGGAATTCTCCAGTGTCAGCTTCGCCCAAACGTTTTCATTCTCGTATACCAGAAGGGCTGCCGCATCGTAGGAGCTGACAAACTCCAACTCGCCCT
>JAFTPY010000043.1 GCA_017463035.1 Lachnospiraceae bacterium | reverse complement strand
GTCATAATGGAGGCTACCTGAAAGGCAACAGTTTGGATACTTTCTCCAACCTTGCCGCCGTTGGTTACGAGGGAAATCGTAATCAGAGCAACAGCCCCCAGATAAATAAAGAAGTACCAACGAATCTCCTCCATACGGAAGGCATCCTTTACCTTACGAATCAGGATGTAGTAGTAGAAGGAGAAGTTCACACCGAATAAAAACATAAAAACGGTAATCACGTTTTGTAAGTATGGGGAATATCCCGCAATACTATCGTTTTTGATACCGAAGCCGCCGGTGCCCGCGGTGCCGAAAGCATGACAAACAGAGTCAAACAGCGGCATTCCGCCGATGAGTAACAGAATAATCTCCACAACGGTCATGGCAAAGTAAATGGCGTAGAGTAAAAATGCGGTTTGCTGCATCTTCGGAACCAGTTTACCTACTGATGGTCCCGGGCTTTCCGCCTTCATCAGATTCATGGTGGAACCGCCGGTCATCGGAAGAATCGCAAGAATAAATACAAGCACGCCCATACCGCCGATCCAGTGGCTGAAGCTTCTCCAGAGCAGGTTGGCGTGGGAGAGGGCTTCTACATTGGTTAAAATACTGGAACCGGTGGTGGTAAGGCCGGAAATAATCTCAAACAATGCATCCGGATAGGACGGAATATCGCCGGTCAGTACAAAAGGAAAGGCACCGATGGTACTCATGACAATCCAGCTTAATGCCACGGCAACAAAGCCTTCCTTGGCATAGAAGGCAGTTTTCTTATTTTTTCGCATACGAAGTAAGCCGCCCAAAAGGATGCAAAATACACCCAGACAAAGGTAGATGAGGGCATCTTTGATTTCTCCGTAGAGAAAGCCGGTCAGGGCGGGAGGAAGAAAGAATATGCCCTCCAGCTGTATAACCCAGCCGATGATTTTCAAAATAATGGAATAATTCATAACACGCTCCTATTTTAACGGGTCATCCATAATATCGGAAATATCTTGTAAGCCCTTGTGGGTGGTAACGACAATAACCTTATCGCCCTTTTGGATAAAGTCACGACCGGACGGAGTAATAATGCGTCCCTTTCGCACAATACAGCAAATTAAAAGGTTTTTCTTTAAGTTCAGGTTAATAAAAGGAATATCCGTTACGGCACAATCGTCCTTTACAAGGAATTCCAGAGCCTCTACCTGATTATCCATGAGACGGTACAGCGCCTCTACGTTGCTGCCGTAGGAGTTGTTCTGGGAGCGGACATATTGGAGAATATATTCCGTGGTAATATTCTTCGGGGAAAGTATACTGCCGATGGGAAGGTCACTGATGATTTCATCCAGCTCCAGACGGTTGACCTTTGTGATTTTCTTACAGTTTGCGTTGACCTTATTGGCATAGAGGGAGAGGAAAATATTTGCCTCGTCGCCGTTTGTCAATGCTACAAAAGCATCGGTCTGTTCAATTCCTTCCTCCAACAGCATATCGTGGTCCGTTGCATCGGAGTGAATAATCGTGGCCTTCGGAAGGGCCTCGCTTAAAAAGTCGCAGCGGTCACGGTTTCGCTCAATGAGCTTGACATCGATGCCGGAGCGCAGAAGCGACTGGGCCAGATAATACGGAATCATACCGCCCCCCGCAATCATTACGTCGCGGATTTCGCGGATGGTAGCAAGCTTGCTCAGACGGTAAAAGCTGTTGATTTTCTCCCGGGGCAGGATAATGGATATGGTGTCTCCTGACATTAGAACGGAATTACCGTTCGGGATGCAGACCTGATGGTCGTGTACCAGAATACAGATAAGGATTTCGTGGTTAAATTTACGGGAAAAGTCCTGTACCTTCATGTTGTGAAGAGGGGAGTCCTCCGTAATGACTACCTGCATCAAATCTACTTTGCCGTTGGCGAAGGAGTCGATGTCCATGGCATCCGGCACCTGAATAAGCTGTGCAATCGCATTGGCTGCCGCAGATTCCGGATTAATAATCATGGAAATATCCATACATTCCTTCAGGTAATTAATTTCCCGGAAATATTCCGGATTTCGTACTCTTGCAATGGTGCGGCACTTGCTGGCCTTTTTTGCAAGCAAACAGGAGATGAGATTAATCTCATCCTGTCCGGTTACTGCGATAAGGAGGTCGGCATGTTCAATACCGGCCTCTAATAAGGTTAAAAAGCTGGACGCATTTCCTACCACACCCTGTAAGTCAAAATTTGACAGGGCCGGCTGTAAACGGTCCGCGGAATTATCGATTAAGGTAAGTTCGTGTCCTTCGTCATTTAACTGCTGGGCAAGGGCATAGCCTACTTTTCCGCAGCCTGCAATGATGATTTTCATGGGGAAACTCCTTCCGTGTGTAAAATATATTACCCTCCCAGTGTACCACGAAATCCCAAAAAAGTCACTAGGAAGATAGCCCGCATTAACAAAGCATTTATAAAGGTTTAATTTTTCTTAATGCGCTCTAAACGATGTCGCTGGGGTTGCATGGTCAGCTCTGTCAGGTTCAGCCCCTTGCGGGCAGTCAGGGCAAAAAGGGCATAATTCGCCACCTCTTCCGGAGTAAGTGCTGCATCCGTATCTTCCGAGGCACAGAAGGATGCATTCCGGTACAAGTCGGTTTTTGTCATATCCGGTGCCAGTACCGTTACCCGGACGTCGTACTTTCGTACCTCTTCAAACAGGCTTTTTGCAAAGTTGGAAATGCCTGCCTTTGTGGCACCGTACGCACACCCGTGGGTGTTGTTGTTTTTTGCGGCGGTAACGGAGGAAATGAAAAGCAGGTGGCCCTGATTTGCTTTTAAGTCCCGCAAAAACATATTTGTCAGCAGAAGAGGTGCGGTAAAGTTCACCGCAGTCAGTTCCGTAATTGCTTTAACGGACAACTCTTCATGAGGGCCGTAGAAGCCGACACCGGCATTTAATATCAGAATATCCGGGGAGAGGTGCATCTTATGCATGGTTTGTGCAAAGTCTTCAATTGCGGCCGGCTTCCTTAAATCACATACATGAAGCGTAATCCGTGAAAGGTCATCCGCAGAAAGCAGTGTGGCCAGTTCTGCCGCCAGACTTTGCTTTCGTTCCTCGGATTTTACGATGCCGTGAATGATACAGCCTTCTTTTTGTAACGTAAGCAAAAGCGCTTTTCCGATACCGGAAGAAACGCCGGTAATTATCGCAAGCTTATCGGTCAGCATGGGAACCTCCTTCTTCGGACTCCTCGGGAGTCCAGGTAAAAATTTTGTCGTCGGATATGTTATGGCGATGTAACGCATTACGCACAGAATTCAGTAGTTTTTCACAGCGTTCCGTCGGATAATGGCATACACCGTCTGTGGTTTCGTAAGGGTAATGGGACAGGGCACAGGCTGGTTTGGCCTTTTTTAACTGTTTCAGATACTCCTTGGATAAACGGAAGACACCGAGACTGATGTCCGTGATTTCCTCCGGAGATAACACCTTAAAGGTCTGTTCCACAAGAGCAGAATACAGCGTTTCCGCATTGGGAACATCCAAAACCGGGTCGAAACAAAGGCGAAGAGAAAATCCTTTTCGTGCCGCTTCCTTTGCGGTGGCAAGTCTGGCCCCCAGGGACGGCGTGAAATGCTCGTACCGGGAAATAATCTCCTGCGGGGATAAGGTAAAGGCCATGATAATATTTTTGGCGGCAGGCAGCTGTTTTATAAAAGGAAGTGCCGCGCTCTTTGTCCGGAGTTCCAAACGTAAATCGGGATGTTCCAAGGCGTAACTGCAAAAGGCTTCCGCATGAGGAAGGATTCCGGAGAGGGCGGTCAGGTCCGAGTCATAGGAACAGCAAAGATAAACCGGATGCTTTGCAAGCAGTGTATCCAGCTCCGCAAAATAGTCTTCCAGATTCACAAAAACCACCGGATTTCCGCCGGGATACATGCCCTGTAAATAACAGTAATCGCAGTCGTAAATACAGTTCATGATACAGGAGGTATACATAAAGTGTTCTTCTCCGAAGCTTTGACAAACCGGTGCGCCGGGATAAATCAGGGTACCGCGATTGGCAGCTAAAATCAGAGCCGGTTCGGTTTCCTGGGCGTGTAAATCCTGCCGGCTCCGGTTAAACACATCCTTATAATGGGTAATCGGAATGACGGAAGCATTCGGAAAACGGGAGAGCAGTTGTTTGGTGACAGGGTGCAGCAGCACGTCCCGTTCTACGTAAATGTGACGAAACGGCCGGTTCAGTATTTTTTTATTCGTAGGATGGGCTGTGTGTGTACCTTCCTTCCGGGAGGTAAGAACATAGTCCTCCAAAGCCTGTAACCGCATCAGAGCTTCTTTTTTCTTATGAGGGGTGTCACTTCGTTCCGGAAGAGCAGCAAAGAGTTCGTTTTCGGAAAATCCCGCGTGCATTGCATAGGTGAGAAGTCCGGTGAGCTTCCGTTCCATGGTAGTCGAAAACGGGACACCGTCCATGAATTTTTCCGCCATGGAGGTGATGCGATATGCGGTGTCGGACTGTTCGGTCAAATCACGGGTAAATCTTTCTTCTTGTTCTTTCAGAAAGACAAACAACTGCGTCAGCTTATTTTTTATAAGGGAAGTAACTTCGTCCGGGGGAGGAAAGTTATCGTCGCACCGGTCAGAAACTACTTTATAAAAGAAGCACCGGGATGGCAGTACTTTGCGAAACAATGCGGCAGCAACGCCGTAGGCTTCCATATCATAAAGAAGAGGGAGGGAGGTTTTGCATATGTCATCCTCCGATGGTGAGGTAACAACGATATCGGAGGTGACCAGTCGTGCTTCCGGGAACGGGTGAGTATAAAGCTCCGGATAAACAGACTTCCCGGTGGTTGCTTCCGTGACGGAGGCGCACAGGTAGCCTTCCCCCAAAACCGCGTCAGGAGAACTTCCGCATATGCCGAGATTACAGAAAATATCCCGTCCGGAAACCGGATAGCGGGTCAGATATTCCGTGACAGCCATGGCGGCATTCAGTTTTCCGGGGCCGGTTACCAAAAGACGCAGGTTGTCGTTTTCTGATTCGTATAATGGGAACGAAAAGTCCTTCTTTTTCATGGGAAACTCGGCCAATACGGCATTTGCCTCCGGCATAATCGCAGTAATCAATAGTATCATAAATGCCTCCTGTTCGGCAAAAGAATGCTTTCAATCATTTTTTACGCTTCTATTATAACGAAGGAGGGAAAAGTTTACAAGATAAAACGGAAAGGAACGGGAAAAACGCAAGGTTTTTCCACTTTTTTCGAAAACATACTTGAAAATTTCCGGAAAGTGTGAGAAACTATGTAAGGATTTCAAAGAAGATTGTTAAAAAATTTTCATAAAGGAGATAACATACTATGAGTAAGAAGACAACGGTTCTGATGATTTTGGACGGCTACGGCGTAGAGAACAAGACAGAGGGCAATGCCATTGCGCTGGCAAAGAAGCCGAATATGGATAAGCTGACCTCTATGTATCCGACGGTACAGGGTGAGGCGAGCGGTTTGTTTGTTGGTCTTCCGGACGGCCAGATGGGTAACTCCGAGGTAGGACATACCAATATAGGCGCAGGAAGAATTGTATATCAGATGCTTGTTAAGATTTCCAAGTCTATTAAGGACGGAGATTTCTTCGAGAATCCGGCGCTTGTTTCCGCAATGGAAAACTGCAAGAAGAACGGTTCCGCACTTCATTTAATGGGTCTGTTGTCTCCGGGCGGTGTACACAGCCATACGGAGCATATGTACGGCCTTGTTGAGATGGCAAAGAGAAACGGCCTTGATAAGGTATATGTTCATTGCTTCCTTGACGGACGTGATGTTCCGCCGTCTTCCGCAGCAGAGTACATGGAAGAGGCAGCTGCAAAGATTAAGGAAATCGGTGTAGGTAAGATTGCAACCATCGCAGGTCGTTTCTATGCAATGGACCGTGATAATGCCTGGGATAGAGTAGAGAAGGCTTATAACGCTCTTGTATTCGGTGAGGGCGTACAGGAGACCGATCCGGTAGAGGCAGTAAAGAACTCTTACGCAAACGGTGTGACCGACGAGTTCATGCTTCCGACCGTTGTGGAGAAGGACGGCATGATTAAGGAGAACGACAGCGTTGTATTCTTCAATTTCCGTCCGGACCGTGCAAGACAGATTACCAGAGCTTTTGTTGACCCGGATTTTGCAGGTTTTACCAGAAAGAACGGCTATTTCGAGACTACCTTTGTTTGTATGGCACAGTACGATGCGGAGATGCCGAACGTTCTTGTTGCATTCCCGCCGGAAGAGTTAACCATGACCTTCGGTGAGTACCTTGCAAAGAACGGCAAGACCCAGCTTCGTCTGGCAGAGACCCAGAAGTATGCTCACGTTACCTTCTTCTTCAACGGTGGCGAAGAGAAGCAGTTTGAGGGTGAGGACAGAATTCTTGTAAATTCTCCGAAGGTGGCTACCTTTGATATGCAGCCGGAGATGAGTGCTTACGAGGTTGCGGATAATTTGGTAGAGGCAATTAAGTCCGAGAAGTACGACGTTATTGTTGTAAACTTCGCAAACCCGGATATGGTTGGTCATACCGGTATTATGGAAGCTGCGGTAAAGGCAATCGAAGCGGTGGATGAGTGTGTAGGTAAGGCTTACGACGCTCTTATGGAAAAGAACGGTCAGATGTTCATTTGTGCGGACCACGGTAATGCAGAGAAGCTGGTGGATACCGACGGTTCTCCGTTTACCGCACATACCACCAATCCGGTTCCGTTTGTTCTTGTAAATTATGACGAGGCATATACCTTACGTGAGGGCGGATGCCTTGCGGATATCGTTCCGACCTTAATCGAGATGATGGGTATGGAGCAGCCGAAGGAAATGACCGGTAAGTCTCTTTTGATTAAGAAATAAGTGTTACACAGGAAAAAGTGCGAGAAATTGTAACAATTTGAAAAATAACCCTTTACAAAGAGGACAAAATCTTTTATAATGTTAGTTGCGTTATTCTTTGATAAAAAGGAAATACTCTGTATTGGAGGTGTGATAAGTGGAAGCATTAAGAGTTATCGTAACCGTATTATATGTATTGATTTGTATCGCGTTAACAATCGTGGTTATCATGCAGGAAGGTAAGTCCGCAGGACTCGGAGCAATCAGCGGTATGGCTGAGACTTACTGGGGAAAGAACAAAGGTCGTTCCATCGAAGGTAAGTTAGAGTTTGCAACGAAGATTCTTGCCGTATTATTCATCGTACTCTCTCTTGTATTGAATATGAATTGGTAATACAAACGAAATGAAACCCGAAGGACACTGCGAAACGCTGTTCTTCGGGTTTGTCTTATCCCGGGAAATACTTCCCGGAATAAGACAAACCCGAAGCAATGGTGCGCACTCGCGCGATTGGAAGTTGTCGCAAGCGACCGCGCTCAGCGCAAGAGTTCCGCAAGCGGAACTCCATGGTATGGTTTAGTAAAGGAGTTATATGACAGAAAAAGAAATTAAAAAGCGAAAAGAGCAAATTTTAAAGTTTATGAAGGAGCCGGGATATGTACCGATGAGAAAAAGGGATATCGCGGCTTTATTTCACGTGCCGGCGGAAGCAAGGGACGAGCTTGCTTTTATTTTAGAGCAGTTGCTTCAGGAAGGAAGCGTTACCATGGATACCAGGGGCCGCTATCATGTGGAGGATGCTTTGGTGCTGCAGGGTGAGTTTCGCGGAACCTCCAGAGAGTTCGGATTTTTGTCTCCGGAGGACGGCAGCCCGGATGTTTATATTGAGGGTGGTTCTACTTTAGGGGCATTGAACGGAGATATCGTACAGGCGGTAATCTTTGAGGATGCCGGACGTTATGCCGGGAAAAGCCGGACCGGCAGAGTGGTAAAGATTGTGGAGCGTGCCAACGAGTATGTGGTAGGTACGTTTTTTAAGAAAAAGGACTACGGCTTTGTGGTGGCGGAGGACAAGCGTCTCGGAAGTGACATTTTTATCGACAGCAGATACACGAAGGGAGCGGTCAGCGGTCATAAGGTGGCTGTGAAAATCACGGATTTCGGAAACGGCAGACAAAATCCTATGGGAAAGATTGTGGAGATTCTCGGTCATATCAATGATCCGGGCAGCGATATTGTGACGGTTCTTCGGGCCTTCGGTATTCCGGAGACCTTCCCGGAGGAAGTGATGCAGGCAACGGAGTCTGTACCGGAGTCGATTTCCGAAAAGGAATGTGCAGGACGTCTGGATTTGCGTGATGAGGTGATGATTACTATTGACGGTGAGGATGCAAAGGATTTGGATGATGCGGTATCTTTGCGGAAAACGGAGAACGGCTATGTGCTGGGCGTTCACATTGCGGATGTTACGGAATATGTGAAAGAGGGCAGTGCATTGGATGCCGAAGCAAAAAAGCGTGGTACCAGTGTGTATCTGATTAACCGTGTGGTGCCCATGTTGCCTCACAGACTTTCCAACGGTATTTGTTCCCTGAATGCGGGAGAGGACAGACTGGCTTTGAGCTGTATTATGGAACTGACGGAGGACGGTACGATTGTGGGACATCGTCTGGCGGAGAGCGTGATTCATGTGAACCGCAGAACCTCTTATACGGAAGTGGCCGGGATTTTAGCCGCAGAAGATGAAAAACGCCCGGAATTGGAACAAGAATACGGTGACATCTATGGGATGATTCTTCGGATGGCAGAGGTTTCTAAATTGCTACGGGAAAAGAGAAAGGCCAGAGGTGCCATTGACTTTGATTTTCCGGAAAGTAAGATTATTCTGGATGAATCCGGAAGACCGGCGGAGATTAAGCCTTACGAGAGAAACGATGCCACAAGAATGATTGAAGATTTTATGCTGGCGGCTAACGAAACGGTGGCAGAGGACTTTTTCTGGCAGGAGATTCCTTTTGTGTATCGTGTGCATGAGAGCCCGGACGAAGAGAAAATCAAGCGTCTCGGCGTGTTAATTCAGAATTTCGGATATAATCTGCGGGGGTCGAAAACAGCACCGCATCCGAAGGTATTACAGGCGCTGCTTGAAAAGTCCGACGGCAGTCCGGAGGAGGCATTGATTG